>NZ_JBEZXE010000012.1:0-173255 GCF_040637885.1 Kitasatospora sp. NPDC028055
GGCGGCGTTTCGGGGTGCTGCGGGGGGGTGGGGGTGCACTGGCCCGGGGGGCGCGGACCGTACGGTCCGCGCCCCCTCTTCATGTCGCACTTCGGTCGGTCGGTCAGGCGGTGAGCTTCCGGGCCCGAGCGACGAGGTCGCGCACCGAGTGGTCGGTCAGCTCCGGCAGCCGGTCGTAGTCGAACCAGCGCAGGTCCAGCGACTCCTCGCTGATCAGCGCCTGCGCCCCGGCCGGGGCAAGCGCGATGTACTGGACGTCCAGGTGGGTGTTCTCCGGCCGGTCCTTGCCGGTGCAGCGGACCTGGTGGCGGTCCAGCTTGGCGGGGACGGGCACGCCGTCCTGCCGCAGCAGGGTGAGGTCGGGGATGCCGGACTCCTCGACGGCCTCGCGCAGCGCGGCGGAGGCGAGATCGGCGTCGCCGGGCTCGCAGTGCCCGCCCATCTGCAGCCAGATGCCGACCTTGGGGTGCAGGGTGAGCAGCACCCGCCCGGCGGTGGGGTCGACGACCGCCGCGCTCGCGGTGATGTGGGCGGGCAGGCAGGACCGGTAGAGGCCCTCGGGCTGCTCGGCGAGGTGCGCGAGGTAGTCGAGTCGCAGCTGCTCCTGGTCCTGGTCGGCGGGCCGCCAGTCGGTCAGGGTGCGGACGGCGTCCGCGTGGAGGGTGGACGTGGACGTGGACGTCCCGGTGGCCGTCATGCGGTGGGCTCGCCCTTTCCGTCGGTGCCGTCCTGGTCGCCCTTCGGAGCGTCGCCGTTCGGGGTGTCGCCCTTCGGGGCGTCACCCTTGGGCGGGTCGTTCTTGGTGACGTCGGGCTTGCCGGCCGCGGCCTCGCCGAGCAGCTTGTCGAGGGCGTCGAAGTCGAAGCCGCCCTCCAGGTCCCCGCTGCCGCGGTGCACGAAGGCGTCCGGGTCGTCCAGGTCGGCGGCGGTGGGCAGCATGTCGGGGTGCTCCCAGAGCGCGTCGCGGCCCTCGATGCCGCGGGCGTCGGCGAGCAGTGCCCAGAGCCGGGCGGCGTCGCGCAGGCGGCGGGGGCGCAGTTCCAGGCCGACCAGGGTGGCGAAGGTCTGCTCGGCGGGTCCGCCGGCGGCGCGGCGGCGGCGGACGGTCTCGCGCAGCGCGCCGGCCTGCGGCAGGTGGGGCTCGGCGGCGGCGTGCACGACGGCGTCGACCCAGCCCTCGACCAGGGCGAGCGCGGTCTCCAGGCGGGCGAGCGCGGCCTTCTGCGCGGGGGTGTCCTCGGGCTGGAGGAGGCCGCCGGCCAGTGCCTCCTGGAGGGCCTCCGGGTTGCTCGGGTCGAGCTGGCCGACGAGTTCCTCCATGCGCGAGGTGTCGACCTTGATGCCGCGCGCGTAGGCCTCGACGGCGCCCAGCAGGTGGGCCCGCAGCCACGGGACGTGGGCGAAGAGGCGCTGGTGGGCGGCCTCGCGCAGGGCGAGGTAGAGCCGGACCTCGTCGGCGGGCACGTTCAGGCCCTCGCCGAACTCGGCGACGTTCTGCGGGAGCAGGGCGGCCTTGCCGGCCGGGGCGAGCGGCAGGCCGACGTCGGTGGAGCCGACGACCTCGCCGGCCAGGGCGCCGAGCGCCTGGCCGATCTGGGTGCCGAACATGGCGCCGCCCATGGACCGCATCATGCCCATCAGCGGGCCGGCCATGGCCTGCATCTCCTCGGGCAGGACGCCGCCCATGGCGTTGCCGACCTGCTCGGCGACCGGGTCGACGAGGTCCTTCCAGACCGGGAGGGTGGCTTCGATCCACTCGGCGCGGCTCCAGGCGACGGCGGTGCCGGCGCCGGAGGGGAACTCGGTGACGCCGTCGAGCCACAGGTCGGCCAGGCGCACGGCCTCGACGACGGCGGAGCGTTCGGCGTCGCCGACCGAGCGGTCCTTGCTCTTGCCCTCGGCGGGTTCGGCGACGACGGTCTGCCGGGCGATGTTCTGGGCGAGTTCCCAGTTCACCGGGCCGCCCTCGAAGGAGAGCATCTGGCCGAGCTGCTGGAAGGCGGCACCGAGGTCGCCGGGGTTCAGGCCGCCGAACATGGCGGCGAAGGGGTTGTCGGCTCCGGCGCCGCCGGGGCCGCCCGGGGTGCCGGGCAGGCCGAACATCGCGCCGAAGGGGTTGCCGGTTCCGAAGCCGAACGGCTGGGCGCCGCCGGTGCCTTCCTGGCCCTGCTCCTTCTTCTTCTGCGCGTCGTCGGGCTTGGCCTTGCCGTCCTCGGGCTCCTCGGGGGGAACGCCGAATCCGAAGGGAAGGTCGCTCACGGGGTCCTCGATCCGGTCGGCCGTCATACGGGTGTGGCGGGCAGTGCGGTCCGCCCGGGTCTCCGGTGGAGCGGGGGACTCGTGGGCGGTTCCCGAGGGCCAGGCCCGCGCCGGGTGCACCGCCGGGCCTTCGCCTCGGGCAGGATGGACGTACGTGACACACGTCCGTACGCACATAAGCTAACCGTGGAGGATGGCCGGTGAGTTCCCCGCCTTCGGACGTTCGCTCTGGGCTGACCGCTGGAGAGGACGATCCGGACGCCACGGCGTCGCCGCCTCCAGCCTACGGCGGGAGGCCGTTGACCGTGGCCGTGACCGGTGCGGCGGGGGTGCTGGGCGAGCGGGTCGCCGCCCGGCTGGTGGCCTCCCCGCACGTGCGCAGGGTGCTGGCGGTGGACGACCGGCGCGGTGAGGTCCCGGGCGTGCAGTGGCGGGTCCTGGACGTGCGGGACCCGGCGGTGGCCGAGCGGCTGGCCGGGGTCGACGTGGTGGTGCACCTGGCGATGGACTTCGGCATGGAGTCCGATCCGCGGGCCCGCAGCGCCTACAACGTGCGCGGCGCCCAGACGGTGCTGACCGCGGCGGCGGCCGCCGGGGTGCACCGGGTGGTGCTGTGCACCTCCGCGATGGTCTACGGCGCGCTGGCCGACAACGAGGTGCCGCTGGCCGAGGACTCGGAGCTGCGGGCGACCGAGGAGGCCTCGCTGGTCGGGGACCTGCTGGAGATCGAGCGGCTGGCCCGGCGGGCGCCGCGCGCCCATCCGGGGCTGCAGGTGACGGTGCTGCGCCCGGCCGTGGTGGTGGGCCCCGGCGTGGACACCGTGCTGACCCGGCACTTCGAGGCGCCCCGGCTGCTGGTGGTGGCCGGTTCGCGCCCCTGCTGGCAGTTCTGCCACGTCGACGACCTGGCGGCGGCGCTGGAGTACGCGGCGCTGGGCCTGGTGGAGGGCGAGGTGACGGTCGGCTGCGACGGCTGGCTGGAGCAGGAGGACGTGGAGCGGCTGTCCGGGATCCGGCGGATGGAGCTGCCCGCCGCGCTGGCGCTCGGCACCGCGGCGCGGCTGCACCGGCTGGGGCTGACCCCGGCGCCGGCGGGCGACCTGGCGTACACGATGTACCCGTGGGTGGTGTCCGGGAGCAGGCTGCACGAGGCGGGCTGGCGCCCGGAGTTCACCAACGAGCAGGTGCTGGCCGAGCTGCTGGCGCAGGTGTCGGGCAAGCACGCGGTGGCGGGTCGCCGGCTGGGCGGCAAGGAGGCCGCGACCAGCCTGGGGGCGGCCGGGGCGACGGTGGCGCTGGTCGGTACGGCGGCGCTGGTGCGCCGGGCCCGCAAGCGGCGCCGCTTCTGAGTCGCCGCCGCTGAGCCGATGCTGCCGGGGCGCTTTCCGAAGACGCTTCTCGAAGGCGCCCCGCCCGGAGGCGAGGCCCGAAGGCGCCGCCCGGCGGGCGCCGGTTCTCACGATGCGAAATTTCGGAATCGTGATGCGGAAGCCCCTTGCCCCGATCGGCCCCCGATGAGGAATCATGGGGTCATGTCCGAGAACCACGACCCCATCCGCCTGCTCGCCATCCGCGACACCCCGCTCTCGCTGGACGAGGTGTACGAGGCGGTCGGCGACGACGCGGCCGGCGGCACCACCGTCTTCGTCGGGACGGTCCGGGACCACGACGGCGGCAAGTCGGTCGCCGCGCTGGAGTACAGCTGCCACCCCACCGCCGAGGCGGAGATGCGCCGGATCGCCGAGAAGGTCGTCGCCGACTTCCCGGTACGGGCGCTCGCCGCGGTGCACCGGGTGGGCCGGCTGGAGATCACCGACAAGGCCGTGATCGTCGCCGTCTCCTGCGCCCACCGCGGTGAGGCCTTCGCGGCCGCCCGCCGGCTGATCGACGACCTCAAGCACGAGGTGCCGATCTGGAAGCACCAGGTCTTCTCCGACGGCGAGGAGGAGTGGGTCGGCGCCGGGGGCTGCTGACCGGGCTCCCGTTCCCGGGGTGATCCGGCGGGCCCAGCCGCCCGACCGCGCGGGTGCGGTGCAACCGCCCGCACACGGCGCACGTCCTTCGGGGCAGGCGCGCCGCGGCCTCACCCGAACGGGTCCGGCCGGGGGCGCCGGATACTCCCTGGAAGTGAGCCGATCGGCCGTCCCGTAACCCGGATGGCGCCGGCCGCGTTGTCCGCCGGGGTGGTTAATCTGCTCATAGACCCGAGGAGCTGGGAGTACTGACATGGGTGCGCTCGCCTGGCTGATCATTCCGGTTGTCGCCGTCCTGGTCGCGGCCGCCTGGGCGGGGTGGGCCCAGCGGGCCCCGAAGGCCACCGGCGATCCGGCCTCGCTCGCCGAGCACCGGCGCTTCATGGCCGCGATGGAGCGGACGACCGCGGGCTCGGCCGCTCCTGGGGAGCGCTCCGGCCGGTAGCCCGGCGGGCGCCGCGTCACGGGCGTCCCGTACTGTCGAGGCATGCCACGCCGCTCCGCGACGATGCTCGCTGCCACCCTGCTGCTCATAGCGCTGCTCTGCGTCTCGGTGCTGATGAAGGTGCCGTACACGGAGATGAGCCCGGGCCCGACGTACAACACGCTCGGCGAGCAGGGGGGCAAGCCGGTGATCACCATCACCGGCCACGACTCGTACCGGACGAGCGGTCACCTCAACATGACCACCGTCCAGGTCACCGGGGCCAAGTACGAGCCCAGCCTGGTCAACGCGGTGATCGGCTGGATGCGCGACGACGTGCTGGTGGTGCCGCACGACAACGTCTACCCCAAGGGGCAGTCGGACGCCGACGCCAAGAAGCAGAACGCCGAGGAGTTCGCCTCCTCCGAGGACAGCGCCCGCACCGCCGCGCTCAAGCAGCTGGGCGTCCCGGTCGGCAACGAGCTGATCGTGAAGTCGGTCACCGCGGGGGCCCCGGCCGAGGGCCGGCTGCACGCGGGCGACCAGATCGTCGCGGTGGACGGCACCGCCGTCGGCTCGGTGGACCAGGTGGTCGCCGCCGTCACCAAGCACAAGCCCGGCGAGTCGGTGGTCTTCACCGTGGTGCCGCGGGCCAAGGACACCTCCGGCAACGGCTCCGCCACCCCGGGGACGAAGACCGACGTCACCGTGCCGACCGTCCGGGCCAAGGACCTCGACCCGAAGGCGCCGGCCGAGCGGGCCGAGCTCGCCGTGGTCGGCATCGGCACCGGGATCCGGCACACCTACCCGTTCCAGATCGACATCGGCCTGCAGGACGTCGGCGGCCCGAGCGCCGGGCTGATGTTCTCGCTCGGCATCGTCGACAAGCTCACCCCGGGCGGCGACCTCACCGGCGGCAAGTTCGTCGCGGGCACTGGCACCATCGACGACGACGGCAAGGTCGGCCCGATCGGCGGGATATCGATGAAGCTGATCGCCGCCCGGGACGCCGGGGCCGAGTACTTCTTCACCCCGGCCTCGAACTGCGCCGAGGCCACCAAGAACGTGCCGTCCGGGCTGACCCTGATCAAGACGGACACCCTGGACGGCGCGCTCAAGTCGCTGGAGCAGATCCGCTCCGGGCAGGCCTCCGCGCTGCCGTCCTGCCCCCGCTAGGCGGGCCCTGGGCGGGCCCTGGGCCGGGCGGGGGCGGGAGCGGGGGTCAGGAGAAGGTCGCCAGCAGCGCGTCGGTCAGGCCGGGGACCAGGTCCGGGCCGGTCAGCACCTCGCGGGCGACGTCCTTGGAACGCAGCCGCAGGGCGATCTCCTTCTTGCCGTCGCGCAGCACCGCGGCGGTGATCCGCACCTCCTCGCGCTTGGGGTGGTTGGCCACCCACTCGGCGAGCTGGGCGTCGCTGGCACCGCGCGGGCGGGACTGCTCGGCGCCCGGCGGCAGCATCAGCCGCTCGACCACCAGGGCGCAGCCGGCCACCGCGTCGGGCCAGGCGATGGTGCCGAGGAACTTGTCGAGCTCCATGCCGGCCGGCAGCTCGTCCTGCTCGACCGGGGTGAGGCCGGGCTCGTCGCTGTCGGCGAGGCCGAGCTGCTTGGCGATGCGCGGGTCGGCCTTGCGCAGGGCGGCGCTGTCCACCAGGGCGAACAGCCGGGCCGGGAGGTCCCAGCCGAGGGTGGCGGCGTACTCGTCGATCTCCAGCGCGGCCCGGGTGAGGGGGGTGGCGGCGGGGAGCTTGGAGACGTCGTCGGGGGAGTTGTTCAGATCAGGCGCGTCGGACATGACTCAATCCTCACACGCCGGGCGGCGCCCGCTCGCCGGGGCGGCCCCGGGGGCCCGGGGCGGGGGTGGTCGGGCGGGGCGGCGGGGGGTTGCGGGGGAACGGCGTCGTAACCGTCTGCTAACGGTGGGAACTCGGTCGAGGACTGGTTAAGTTGCTCTGACGACCGACCGATTCCAGACGACACAGCTGAGGTGCCACCGTGGTATTCCAGATGCCGGAACGCTCAGGGCCGGGTTTCCGGCGGAGGGTGGGCCCGCCCTCCCGGCGGGCGCGGGTGGCCCTGCTGACCCTGGGCGTACTCGCGGTGCTGTTCCTGCTGTTCGTCATGTTCGCCGGGTTCTGGACGGACTGGCTGTGGTTCAGGTCGGTCCACTACTCCTCGGTGTTCACCACCCAGCTGTGGACGAAGGTCGGGCTGTTCGGGGTCTTCGGCCTGCTGATGGCGGTGATCGTCGGCTTCAACGTGTGGCTGGCGCACCGGCTGCGGCCGCCGCTGTCGGCGATGTCGGTGGAGCAGCAGAGCCTGGACCGCTACCGGGCGGGCCTGGCGCCGTTCAAGCGCTGGGCGCTGATCGGGGTCTCGCTGGTGATCGGCCTGGTGGCGGGCGCGGCGGCGTCCGGCCAGTGGCGGACCTGGCTGATGTGGACGAACGCGACGTCCTTCGGTGAGAAGGACGCCCAGTTCGGCATGGACGTCTCGTTCTACGCCTTCGACCTGCCGTTCTACGAGTTCGTGCTGGGCTTCGCGTTCAGCGCGGTGATCGTCTCGCTGCTGACCTCGGCGCTGGTGCACTACCTGTACGGGGGGCTGCGGCTGCAGGGCCCGGGCCGCCGGGCGAGCGCGGGCGCGCAGGGGCACCTGGCGGTGCTGCTGGGCGTGTTCGTGCTGTTGAAGGCGGTGGCGTACTGGCTGGACCGGTACGGGCTGGCGGTGAAGACCGGCGCCTACAAGGGCGTTTCGGGCTGGACCGGGCTGCGCTACGTGGACGCCAACGCGTTCCTGCCGGCGAAGACGATCCTGTTCTTCGTCGCGATCATCTGCGCGGTGCTGTTCTTCCTGACCCCGATCCGCCGCACCTGGGCGCCGGCCCTGATCGGGCTGGGGCTGATGGTGCTGTCGGCGGTGCTGATCGGCGGGCTGTACCCGGCGATCGTGCAGCAGTTCCAGGTCAAGCCGAACGAGCAGGCCAAGGAGACGCCGTACATCCAGAAGAACATCGACGCGACCCGGCAGGCGTACGGGATCGCGGACGCGCAGACCACCCCGTACAGCCCGCAGGGCTCGACCACGGGTGACGCGTTGAAGCCGGACGCGCAGACCATCGCGGACGTGCGGCTGCTGGACCCGAACATCGTGTCGCAGACGTTCCAGTCGCTGGAGCAGCAGCGCAACTACTACGCGTTCCCGAGCACCCTCTCGGTGGACCGCTACGGCACGCCGACGGGCAAGCAGGACACCGTGATCGGCCTGCGCGAGCTGGACCTCAACGGGGTGCAGCGGAACTGGATCAACGACCACTTCAAGTACACCCACGGCTACGGCGCGGCGCTGGCCAAGGGCAACCAGGTCGACGACAAGGGCGGGCCGGTGTTCACCGAGTCCGGCCTGCCGGCCACCGGTTCGCTGGGCGACTACGAGCAGCGGATCTACTACGGCGAGAAGACGACGACGTACTCGATCGTCGGCGGCTCGAACAAGGAGATCGACTACACCGACGTCAAGACCGGTCAGAACGTGGAGTACACGTACACCGGTGACAGCGGTGTCTCGCTGGACAACCCGATCACCCGGGCCGCGTACGCGGTGCGCTTCGCCGAGCCGCAGATGCTGTACGCGGGGGCGATCACCGACGGCGCGAAGGTGATCTACAACCGGACGCCCAAGGAGCGGGTGGAGAAGGTCGCGCCGTGGCTGTCGATCGACGCCGACCCGTACCCGGTGGTGCAGGGCGGCCACGTGGTGTGGGTCGTGGACGGCTACACCACCTCGGACGGCTTCCCGTTCTCGTCGAAGACGACGCTGGGCACCGCGACCAAGGACTCGCTGACCAACCAGCGCGGCGAGCTGCTGACCGCCGCCAACCAGGTCAACTACATCCGCAACTCGGTCAAGGCCACGGTGGACGCCTACACCGGCGAGGTGAAGCTCTACCAGTGGGACGAGAAGGACCCGGTCCTCAAGACCTGGATGAAGGCCTTCCCGGGCACCGTGGAGCCGAAGGCGGACATCCCGGCGACGCTGCTGCCGCACCTGCGCTACCCGCAGGACATGTTCAAGGTGCAGCGCGACCTGCTCGGCCAGTACCACGTGACGGACGCCAACTCCTTCTTCAACGGCAGCGACATCTGGCAGGTCCCGGTGGACCCGACCAGTGACACCAAGCAGGTCCAGCCGCCGTACTACGTGACGGTGCGGATGCCGGACGCCCAGGCCGCGAGCTTTTCGCTGACCAGCACCTTCGTGCCCAACCAGCGGCCGAACCTGGCGGCCTTCATGGCCGTCAACGCGGACCCGGGGGACGACTACGGGAAGATCCGCATCCTCAAGATGACGGGCGAGAGCGGCGCCCCCGGCCCCGGCCTGGTGCAGTCGAAGTTCAACTCCCGCCAGGAGGTGGCGAACCAGATCTTCGCGTTGAAGAGCGGCGGTGACACCGAGCTGGAGTACGGCAACCTGCTGACCCTGCCGGTCGGCGGCGGGCTGTTGAACGTCGAGCCGGTGTACGTGCGCGGGCGCGGCGCCAAGTACCCGACGCTGCAGAAGGTCCTTGCGGTGTACGGGGACGACAACGTGGCGTTCGAGAACACCCTGGACGACGCGCTGCGCAAGCTGTTCGCCGGGCAGGCCCCGCCGGCCACGCCGGTGGCGCCGTCCAGCCAGGGCGGGACGACGCCGGGCACCGGGACGGCCCCGGGGACCGGGACGACGCCCGGCGGCGGCAGCACGCCGACGCCGACGCCCACCGCGCCGGGCACCCCGGCCCCGGGCGGGACGATCTCGCCGGAGCTGCAGAAGGCGCTCGGGGACGCGGAGAAGGCGTACAACGACAGCCAGACCGCGTTCAAGAACGGCGACTGGGTGGCGTACGGCAACGCCCAGAAGGCGCTCGGCGACGCCTTGAAGGCGGCCGAGGCGGCCCGGGCGGGCGGCCAGGCGCCGGCGCCGACGGCGACGCCGACCGGCTCGGGGGCGGCCAGTCCGCACCCGTAGTCCCCGCTGAGCTGCGGTGACCGTTTTTGGTTCCACCCCGCGTCCGTGCTACGGTTCAGTTACCGACGCGGGGTGGAGCAGCTCGGTAGCTCGCTGGGCTCATAACCCAGAGGTCGCAGGTTCAAATCCTGTCCCCGCTACTCAGTAGCAGGAAGCCCGGAGGATCATTCCTCCGGGCTTCTGTCGTATCCGGGCCCCGGGCTCCCGTCTCCGGGGGGCAGGGTCGGTGGCGTCGGGCCCGGTCGAAACCGTGCTAAGGTTTGATCAACGACGCGGGGTGGAGCAGCTCGGTAGCTCGCTGGGCTCATAACCCAGAGGTCGCAGGTTCAAATCCTGTCCCCGCTACTCGGTGTCAGAGGCCCGGAGGATCATTCCTCCGGGCCTCTGTCGTACCCGGACGTTTCCGTCCGGAAGCGGCGGGAACCGCTCCGGTACTATCGACCGTCGCCAACGGGGACGGCACCGGGGTTTGTGGGGTGGAAGTGTCGGGAAATCGACAAAGCGCCGAAGCAATCTCGTCGGCTTCGGGTCCGCCCCACCCGAATTCGGCCGGGGCAGGTGTACGCGGGTAGCGGGTGATGCGACGATGGGACACATGGGGGACGGTGCACGGCCGCTGACGGGCCGTCCGGTCCGGCGCCTCTCCTGGGAGTCCCCCCGGCCGTCGGCCGGGGCACGATGCCGCGACACTCTGGGGGAGCGGGAGTCGGCATGAGGCTGATCGGCAAGTCAGGCGCCAAGTCCGGTGCGGCCGTCGAGGCGGACACCGACGCCTGGGCGGAGAGCGCCGAGAGCCCCGAGAGCCGCCCCGGAGCCCTGCCCGCCCAGCGCACCAGCGGGCTGTCCGAGCGCCCCGCGGTCGGCGGCTCCGGGCCCGACAGCCTCGTGCACGTCTCCACCCGGCAGTTCTCCGCCGCCGTGGGCCCGTACGGGGCGGGCGGCGAGGAGGCGTCGGGCGGCGCCGCGCTGGACCCGGCCGGGCTGGACCCGACCAGCTTCGAGACCGCGCTGGCCGCCCGGGAGTCCGCCGCCCTGGAGGCCCGGCACCGGCAGGCCGCCGACGACGGCGACCCGGACGCCGCGAGCCGCCTGGGCACCCTGCTGCTGCGCCGCGGTGACCTGGAGGACGCCGAGCCCTACCTGCGTGCCGCCGCGGCCGCCGGGGTGCGGGCCGCCGCCAACAACCTGGGTGTCCTGCTGCACCAGCAGGGCCACCGCGCCGAGGCCGGGCAGTGGTGGCGCCACGCGGCGGTGGCGGGCAGCGCCCCCGCCGCGCACGCGCTCGGGCTGCAGCTGCGCGACCAGGGCGAGGAGGAGGCCGCCGAGTACTGGCTGCACTACGCCGCCGACCACGGCCACCCGCTGGGCGCCTACGCCCTCGGCGACCTGATGGAGCACCGGCGCGACGTGCGGGCCGAGCGCTGGTTCAAGGTCTCCGCCGACGCCGGGCACCGCGAGGCCGCCTACCGGCTGGCCCGGATGCGCGAGGCCGCCGGGGACAAGGAGACGGCGGAGGCCTGGTACCGCACGGCCGCCGCCCGCAGCCACGCCCGCGCCGCGCTGCGCCTGGGCGTGCTGCTGGAGGAGCGCGCCCGCACCGACCGGACGCTGCTGGAGGAGGCCGCCCGCTGGTACCGGCAGTCCGCGCAGAACGGGGAGCCGCGGGCCGCCTGCGCGCTCGGCTTCCTGCTGCGCGACTCCGGGGACGTCGCGGCCGCCGCCGAGTGGTGGCAGGAGGCCGCCGAGGCCGGTGACGGCAACGCCGCCAACGCGCTCGGAGCCCTGCACGCGAGCCGCGGCGAGGCCAAGGCCGCCGAGCACTGGTACCGCACCGCGCTCGACGCGGGCGACCAGAACGGCGCCTTCAACCTCGGCCTGCTCTGCGCCGCCACCGGCCGCGACCAGCAGGCCGAGCAGTGGTACCGCCGGGCCGCGTACGCCGGGCACCGGGAGGCCTGCAACGCGCTGGCCGTGGTGCTGCTGCAGCGCGGCGACGAGTCCGGCGCCGAGCCGTGGTTCTCCAAGGCGGCCGAGGCCGGCAGCGTGGACGGCGCCTTCAACCTGGGCGTGCTGCACGCCGGGCGCGGCGAGGCGCGGCAGGCCCAGGAGTGGTACGCGCGGGCGGCGGCCGAGGGGCACGGCGAGGCGGCGCTGCAGCTGGCGGTCGCCCAGGAGCAGCGCGGCAACCTGTCCGGCGCGCTGGAGCGCTACCGGCAGGCGGCGGCCGGCGGTTCGGCGGAGGGCGCCTTCCGGCTGGCCTCGGTGCTGGACCGGCGGGGGGACGCGGACGCCGAGGCCGAGCACTGGTACGCGCTGGCGGCCGACGCCGGGCACCGCCGCGCCCAGGTGCGGATGGGGGTGCGGGCGGCCGAGCGCGGGGCGCTGGAGATCGCCGAGAGCTGGTACCGGCGGGCCGCCGAGGCGGGCAGCCGCAGTGCCGCGTTCAACCTGGGGCTGCTGCTGGCCCGGCAGGACAGCGAGGCGGAGGCGATGCTCTGGTACACCCGGGCCGCCGACGCCGGGCACGGTCGGGCGGCGCTGCGGCTGGCGCTGCTGGCGCTGCGCCGGGGTGAGCCGGTGCAGGCCGAGAACTGGTGCCGGCGGGCGATCGACCAGGGTCCGGCCGAGGTCGCGGAGCGGGCCGGGCGGCTGCTGGGCGCGCTGCACGCCGAGCTGAGCGCGTAGGGCGGGTCCGACGGTTCCCGTCGGGCGCGCGGCTTGTCGGACCCGCCGTGGGGACCGCCCCGGCGGGTCGTCAACTGCCGCTTCGGCCGCGGCAGTCGGGGCACAGGCCGCGGTAGGTGACCTCGGCGGTGGTGACGGCGAAGCCGAAGCGTTCGGCCGCGGGCAGCGCGGCGAGCGGGTCGCCGTGCGGGTGGACGTCGCGGATCGCGCCGCAGCCGGAGCAGACCAGGTGCTGGTGGGCGCGGTGGGCGTTGGGGTCGTAGCGCTTGGCGCGGCCGTCGGTGGCGACCTCCAGGACCTCGCCGAGGGTGACGAGTTCGCCGAGCGTGTTGTAGACGGTGGCGCGGCTGATCTCGGGCAGGCGGGCGGCGGCCCGGGCGTGCACCTCGTCCGCGGTGAGGTGGACGTGCTCGCCGTCGAGGACCTCGGCCACCACGCGGCGCTGTGAGGTCAGCCGCCAGCCGCGTCCGCGCAGTCTCTCCAGCAGATCACTCATGGGACCAGAATAAGTCACGCTCCGAGATTGGGACCAGTGTTGACTTAGACGAAGTCCAAGTTAGGATCGTGTCATCTCGATCGGATCCCCCGGAGGCAACCCGCCATGACCACGCAGGACGAGCTTCGCCCGACCCTCACCACCGAGGCGGGTGCCCCCGTCGCGGACAACCAGAACACCGAGACCGCCGGCCTCGGCGGCCCGGCCCTGATCCAGGACCAGCTGCTGTTCGAGAAGCTCGCGCACTTCAACCGCGAGCGGATCCCGGAGCGCGTGGTGCACGCCCGCGGCGCCGGCGCGTACGGCACCTTCACGGTGACGGCCGACGTGACGCCCTTCACCCGGGCGGCGTTCCTGTCCGAGGTCGGCAAGCAGACCGAGGTCTTCCTCCGGTTCTCCACGGTGGCCGGCAACCTCGGCGCGGCCGACGCGGTGCGCGACCCGCGCGGCTTCGCGGTGAAGTTCTACACCGAGGAGGGCAACTACGACCTCGTCGGCAACAACACCCCGGTGTTCTTCATCAAGGACGCCATCAAGTTCCCCGACTTCATCCACACCCAGAAGCGGGACCCGTACACCGGCTCGCAGGAGGCCGACAACGTCTGGGACTTCTGGGGCCTGTCGCCCGAGTCCACCCACCAGGTGACCTGGCTGTTCGGCGACCGCGGCATCCCGGCCAGCTACCGCCACCTCAACGGCTACGGCTCGCACACCTTCCAGTGGCAGAACGAGGCCGGCGAGCACTTCTGGGTCAAGTACCACTTCAAGACCGACCAGGGCATCCGCAACCTCACCCAGGCCGAGGCCAACCGGCTCGCCGGCGAGGACCCGGACAGCCACCAGCGCGACCTGCGCGAGGCGATCGAGCGCGGTGAGTTCCCCAGCTGGACGGTGCAGGTCCAGATCATGCCGGCGGCCGACGCGGCCGGCTACCGCTTCAACCCCTTCGACCTGACCAAGGTCTGGCCGCACGCCGACTACCCGCCGATCGAGATCGGCCGGCTGGAGCTCAACCGCAACCCGGAGAACGTCTTCGCCGAGGTCGAGCAGTCGGTCTTCTCCCCGGCGCACTTCGTGCCCGGCATCGGCCCGTCCCCGGACAAGATGCTCCAGGGCCGGCTGTTCGCCTACGCGGACGCCCACCGCTACCGCGTCGGCATCAACGCCGACCAGCTGCCGGTGAACCGCCCGCACGCCACCGAGGCCCGCACCAACGGCCGGGACGGCCACCTGTACGACGGCCGCCACGGCCGGCAGAAGAACTACGAGCCCAACAGCTTCGGCGGCCCGGTGCAGACCGGCCGTCCGCTCTGGGCCGCGACCGCGGTCGACGGCCTCACCGGCACCCACGCGGCGCCCTCGCACGCCGAGGACGACGACTTCGTGCAGGCCGGCAACCTGTACCGGCTGTTCTCGGAGGACGAGAAGCAGCGGCTGATCGCCAACCTGGCCGGCTTCATCGCCAAGGTCTCGGCCGACCGCGAGTCCATCGTGGAGCGGGCGATCGACAACTTCCGCAAGGCCGACGCCGACTACGGGCAGCGGCTGGAGACGGCGGTCCGGGAGCTGCGCAAGCAGTAGGACGGGCCGGAACGAGCGGCGGGCCCTGTGACCAGCTTTCACTGGTCACAGGGCCCGCACCACTTCTCGCCCGGGGTCGGCCCGCCCGGGGCGGCCCAGATGAGTCGGCTCGACGGGTCGGCCCGGACGGGTCGGCTCAGACGGAGAGCCGCCGCAGGGTCTCGTCGTGCAGCAGGCCGTTGGTGGCCACCGCGTCGGCGCCGCCCGGGCCGGGGATGCCGTCCAGGCCGGTGAAGCTGCCGCCGGCCTCCTCGACGACGATGCAGGGCGCGGCCATGTCCCAGAGCGACAGCTCGGGCTCGGCGGCGATGTCCACGGCACCCTCGGCGACCATCATGTACGACCAGAAGTCGCCGTAGGCGCGGGTGCGCCAGCAGGCCCGGGTGAGGTCCAGGAACGGGTCGAGCCGGCCGCGGTCCTCCCAGCCGGTGAGGGAGGAGTACGAGAAGGACGCGTCCTCGATCCGGGACACCCCGGAGACGTGGATCCGGGAGGCCTTGGCCAGGCTGCGGCCCGCGTAGGCACCCAGGCCCTTGGCCGCCCACCAGCGGCGCTGCAGCGCCGGGGCGGAGACGATGCCGACCACCGGGCGCTCCACGCCGTCCGGGCCGTCCTCCAGCAGGGCGATCAGGGTGGCCCAGACCGGGACGCCGCGGATGTAGTTCTTGGTGCCGTCGATCGGGTCGATCACCCAGCGGCGCGGGCCGGAGCCCTGGAGGCCGAACTCCTCGCCGAGCACGGCGTCGCGCGGGCGGGCGCGCTGGAGCACGCTGCGCACGAGCTCCTCGGCGGCCTTGTCGGCGTCGCTGACCGGGGTCAGGTCGGGCTTGGTCTCGACCTTCAGGTCGAGGGCGCGGAAGCGCTCCAGGGTGACCGAGTCGGCCGAGTCGGCGAGGACGTGGGCGAGTCGGAGATCGTCGTGGTAGTCGGCCATGCCCGAAACCCTAGCTCAGCGGGCCGGCCGGGAGGGGTGGGCGCTCAGTGGGCGGAACCGCTGAGCTGGAGGCCGATCACGCCGGCGATCACCAGGGAGATGGACACCAGTTTGAGCACCGAGGTGGTCTCGTCCAGGAAGGCCATGCCGTAGATGGCGGTGCCGGCGGCGCCGATGCCGGTCCACACCGCGTAGGCGGGGCCGACCGGCAGGCTCTTGAGCGAGAGGGTGAGCAGGCCGAAGCTGCTGAGGGCGAACACGCAGAAGCTGATGGTGGGCCAGAGCTTGGTGAAGCCCTCGCTGAGCTTGAGGTTGATCGCGAAGCCGGTCTCCAGCAGGCCGGCCAGGATCACCAGGGCCCATGCCATCGTGCGCCCCTCCCTGTCGATCGACGGACGGGCCGTGTCCGGCCCGACTTTCCTATGATCGCCAGGGAGGGGCGGTCCGACACCTCGAACGGGCCACGAGCCTCGGGGAAGGGCGGTGCCCCGCGGGGCTCAGTCGCCCTCGCGGGCCTCCTTGCTGGCCAGCAGTCGGCGCAGCGAGTAGAGCCGGGCGGCCTCGGCGTGCCCGTCGGCGACCCAGGCGTCCAGGGCGCAGTCCGGCTCGTCGTGGCTGCAGGCGCGCGGGCAGTCGACCGTGCCCGGCTCCAGGTCGGGGAAGGCGAGGATGACCCGGGACGGGTCGATGTGGGAGAGGCCGAAGGAGCGGAAGCCGGGCGTGTCGATCACCCAGCCCGGGTCGAGCGCCTTCTTCGAGCCGGGCTTCGCGCCGGGCGGCGGGGGCAGCCGCAGCGCCAGGGCGGAGACGGTGGTGTGCCGGCCGCGGCCGGTGACGGCGTTGACGTGGCCGGTCTGCCGCCGCCGGTCCGGGACGAGGGCGTTGACCAGGGTGGTCTTGCCGACGCCGGAGTGGCCGATGAACACCGTGGAGAGCCCGCGCAGGTGCTCCCGCACGGCCTCGGCGCCGGCGGTCTCCAGCTCGTCCCGGCGGGTGACGACGTAGTCGATGCCGAGCGGGGCGTACGACTCCAGCAGCGGGCCGGCCGGGGCGAGGTCGGACTTGGTGAGCACCAGCAGCGGTTCCATGCCCGCGTCGTAGGCGGCGACCAGGCAGCGGTCGATCAGCCGGGGGCGGGGCTCCGGGTCGGCCAGCGCGGTGACGATGGCCAGCTGGTCGGCGTTGGCGACGACGATCCGCTCGTACGGGTCGTCGTCGTCCGCGGTGCGCCGCAGCACGGAGCTGCGCTCCTCGACCCGGACGATCCGGGCGAGGGTGTCGGTGTCCCCGGAGAGGTCGCCGACCAGGTTGACCACGTCGCCGACGACGACGCCCTTGCGGCCCAGCTCGCGGGCCTTCATGGCGACGACCTCACGCTCCTGCTTGGTCCCCGGGTCGACCAGGCAGGTGATCCGGCCGCGGTCGACGGTCAGCACCATCGCCTCGTCGGCGTCCTCGTGCTTGGGCCGGATCCGGGTCCGCGGCCGGGAGCCCCGGCGGGCGGGGCGGTTGCGGATGTCGTCCTCGTCGGCGTCCTTGCCGTAGCGGCGCATGGTTCAAGTCTCCGCTCAGGCGTCCGCGGCCGCTCCGCCGAGCAGCTCCGCCCACATCTTGGGGAAGTCGGGCAGGGTCTTGGCGGTGGTGCCCACGTTCTCCACCTCGACGCCGGGTACGGCCAGGCCGAGCACCGCGGCGGCGGTGGCCAGGCGGTGGTCCTCGTAGGTGTGGAAGATGCCGCCGTGCAGCGGGCGGGGGCGGATCCGCAGGCCGTCCTCGGTCTCGCTGACGTCCCCGCCGAGGTCGTTGATCTCCTTGGCGAGGGCGGCGAGCCGGTCGGTCTCGTGCAGGCGCAGGTGGGCGATGCCGTACAGGTGGGACTCGGAGTCGGCGAGGGCGGCGACGGCGGCGATCACCGGGGTGAGCTCGCCGACGTCGTGCAGGTCGGCCTCGATGCCGTGGATCCGGCCGGTGCCGGTGAACTGGAGGCCCTCGTCGGTGTACTCGCAGGCGCCGCCCATCCGGGAGTAGAGGTCGCGCAGCTGGTCGCCGGGCTGGGTGGTGTGGCGGGGCCAGTCGCGCACGGTGACCCGGCCGCCGGTGACCAGGGCGGCGGCGAAGAACGGGGCGGCGTTGGACAGGTCGGGCTCGACGACCAGGTCGCGGCCGATCAGGGCGCCGGGGGTGACCCGCCAGACGTCCTTCTCGCCGCCGTCCTCGGGGGCGTCGACCTGGGCGCCGGCCAGGCGCAGCATCTCGACGGTCATCCGGATGTGCGGCAGCGACGGGACGGGGCCGCCGACGTGCCGGACCTCGACGCCGTGGTGGTAGCGGGCGCCGGAGAGCAGCAGGGCGGAGACGAACTGGGACGAGGAGGAGGCGTCCAGCTCGACCGGGCCGCCGTCGAGGCCGCCGGTGCCGTGCACGGTGAGCGGGAAGCTGCCGCGGCCGCCGTCCTCGATCCGGGCGCCGAGCGCGCGCAGGGCGTTGATCACGCCGTGCTGGGGGCGCTCGTGGCTGCGCGGGTCGCCGTCGAAGTGGACCGGGCCGTCGGCGAGGGCGGCGAGCGGGGGCAGGAAGCGCATGACCGTGCCGGCGTTGCCGACGTCGACGTTGGCGGGGCCGCGCAGCGTGGGGGCGGGGATGACCCGCCAGGCCTCGCCGCCGCCGGTGCCGCCGGAGTCGTTGTTGACCTTCTCCTCGATGGTGACCCCGAGGGCGCGCAGGCCGTCGGCCATCAGCTGGGAGTCGCGGCTGCGCAGCGGGCGGCGCACCCAGCCCGGTCCGTCGGCGAGGGCCGCCAGTACCAGGGCCCGGTTGGTGACCGACTTGGAGCCGGGGATGGTGACGGTGGCGTCGACGGGGGCGGTGGCGACGGGGGCGGGCCACAGGGTCTCGGTCATGGGGGCCAGTCTAGGGGCCGTACCGGAACGGCCCCTGCTGCGGCCGGATGGCGGGACGGGGGTGATCCAGGTGATCTAGTGGAGGGGTTGCAGCAGCCAGGTGGCGCCGAGGGCGAGGCAGGCCAGGGCGGTGAGCAGGAAGACGGTGACCCAGGCCAGGGCCGGGACGTGGGTGAGCCGGGCGAGCTGGTCGGCGTCGGAGTCGCGGGCCCAGCCGGTGCGGCGCTGGTGCTGGAGCTCCAGGACCGGGCGGACCGCCCCGAACAGCAGGAACCAGCAGCCGAGGTAGGCGAAGCCGGCCTGGACCTGGGCGCTGCCGAACCAGGACACCAGGAAGAAGGAGCCGCCGGCGACGAGCACGGTGAACAGGCCGAAGGCGTTGCGGATCCGCAGGAGCAGGGCGAGCAGCAGGGCGATGGCGAGCCAGAGCAGCAGGGTGATCCGGTCGGCGGCGAGCAGGGCGGCGCAGCCGAGGCCGAGCAGGGCGGGGGCGGTGTAGCCGGCGGCGGCGGTGAGGATCATGCCGGGGCCGGTGGGGCGGCCGTAGGAGAGGGTGAGGCCGGAGGTGTCGGAGTGCAGCCGGATGCCGGCGAGCTTGCGGCGGGTGGCGAGCGCGGCGAGGCCGTGGCCGCCCTCGTGGGCGATGGTGACGGCGTTGCGGGTGACGTGCCAGAGCGGGCGGGCGAGGACGGCGAGCAGGGCGGCGCAGCCGGTCGCGAGGACGAGCCAGCCGGGTGGGGCG
This sequence comes from Kitasatospora sp. NPDC028055, assembly GCF_040637885.1. NCBI lineage: Bacteria > Bacillati > Actinomycetota > Actinomycetes > Kitasatosporales > Streptomycetaceae > Kitasatospora > Kitasatospora sp. NPDC028055. The sequence goes on from NZ_JBEZXE010000012.1 coordinate 19,002, forward strand.
GCCTGGGTGCCGGTGACCCGGTCCCACAGTTCGCCGAGGTTCTGGTTGTTCGGGTTCATCGGCGGGCTGCGCCTCCGTTCGGTGTGCTGCGTTGTGTTCGGTGTGCTGCCTTGTGTTTCGCCGGGTCGGGGCGGGCTTCGCCGGGGCGGGCCGGGTTGGGCCGTTCGGGGCAGCCTCCCATGCGGGGACGGGCGGAGGGGAGCGGGCGGTTCTGCTCCGTGGATGAGGAAGTGCTGAGCGGGCGTGGTGTGGTTGGCTGGCCCGCATGTGCGGTCGCTTCGCAGCCAGCAGCAAGCCGGAGGACGTCGTCGAGCTGTTCGACGTGGAGTTCTGGGATCCGGAGGAGTCCCTGGACCCGAACTGGAACGTGGCGCCGACCAACAGCGCGTACGTGGTGCTGGAGCGGTTGGCCAAGGGGGCGGCGCGGCCGGTGCGGCAGTTGCGGGCGCTGCGCTGGGGGCTGGTGCCGCAGTGGTCGGCCTCCGCCGAGACGGCGGTGAAGATGATCAACGCCCGGTCGGACACGGTGCACGAGAAGCCGGCCTACCGGCAGGCCTTCGCCTCGCGCCGGTGCATCCTGCCGGTGGACGGCTACTACGAGTGGCAGACGGTGCCGGGCGAGCGGGGCAAGGCGCGCAAGAAGCCGTTCTTCGTGTCCCGGGTGGACGGCGCCCCGCTGGCCCTGGCGGGGCTGTACGAGTTCTGGCGCAACCGGGCGGTGCCGCCGGGGCACCCGGAGGCCTGGCTGGTGACGTTCACCATCGTGACCACGGACGCCGAGGAGTCGCTGGCGCCGATCCACGAGCGGATGCCGCTGTTCCTGGACCGGCGGGACTGGGGGGAGTGGCTGGACCCGGGGCTGAGCGACCCGGAGGAGGTGCGCCGGCTGCTGATACCCCCGCCGCCGGGGGCGCTGCTGGCCACGCCGGTGTCGCCGGCGGTCGGGAGCATCCGCAACAACGGTCCGGAGCTCAAGGAGCCGTGGACCGAGGTCGAGTACGAGACCACACTGTTCTGAGACTTGGGAGCTGCCGGGATGACCACCTCCGAACTCGTCACCACCGGGGCCGGGGACGCCCGGATCACCTACCACCGGGCGGCCGCGCCGAGGGCGGTGCTGGCGCTGGGCCACGGGGCGGGCGGCGGCACGGGCGCGCGGGACCTGGTGGCGCTGGCCGGGCGGCTGCCGGCCCGGGGGATCACGGTGGCGCTGGTGGAGCAGCCGTGGCGGGTGGCGGGGAAGAAGCTGGGCCCGGCGCCGAGGACGCTGGACGTGGGCTGGCTGCCGGTCGCGGAGCGGCTGGCCGGGGCCGGGCTGCCGCTGGTGGTCGGCGGGCGCAGTGCCGGGGCGCGGGTGGCCTGCCGTACGGGGGCGGCGAGCGGCGCGGTGGGGGTGGTGGCGCTGGCGTTCCCGCTGCACCCGCCGGGGAAGCCGGAGCGGAGCCGGGCGGAGGAGCTGCTGGGGTCGGGGCTGCCGACGCTGGTGGTGCAGGGTGCGGCGGACCCGTTCGGCGGGCCGGCGGAGTTCCCGGAGCTGCCGGCGGGGCACGAGCTGGTGGCGCTGCCGTACGGGAACCACGGGTTCGAGGTGCCGAAGCGGGCGTCGCTGGGGCAGGACGAGCTGCTGGAGCTGATCTGCTCGGCGGTGGGGGACTGGGTGCTGGGGCTGCTGTGACGCCGGTGCCGGTCTGAGGGTCCGGGGGCCGCGGGTCGGGGCCGGGGGCGGCGGCGGGGTGGCGGCAGGGCTGGGCGGGGCCGTGAGCAGGGTGTTTCCGCTCGCTCACTCGTGCGAGTGAATGGCCGGTGCGGGCGGGAATGCGGGCGGGGCCGGTGTGGTTGTCGTGTCCGTCAGCATGAGTCACCGGTGAGAGGCAGGGCAGATGGGTTCGATCGCGTGCCCCGAACGGCCGGAGGAGCGCGAGGCCGCCGCGGCGTTCGCCCCCTCCTGGTCGGACTGGCTCGACGCGGGCGAGAAGCCCGTCAGCCCGATATCCTCCATTTCTGGGCGGCCCGCAGTGGGCCGTGCCCGTCATGCCGAGGAGGTGGGTCCGGTCGTCGGGACCGAGCACGAGGCCGATCCGGGCCGTGGCCCGGACGAGGCCCTGCCTGCGGGCGAGGCGCTCACCGGTGAGGAGCTGGCCGAGGCGATCGGTGAGGACACCTTCCGGGTGTCGGCGGAGGAGTCCGAGGAGGCCCGGCGGGAGCGCTTCGAGCGCGACGCCCTGGGCTACCTCGACCCGATGTACTCGGCGGCGCTGCGCATGACGCGCAACCCCGCGGATGCGGAGGACCTGCTCCAGGAGGCGTTCGCCAAGGCGTACGCGTCCTTCCACCAGTTCCGTGAGGGCACCAACCTCAAGGCCTGGCTGTACCGCATCCTCACCAACACGTTCATCAACTCGTACCGCAAGAAGCAGCGTGAGCCCCAGCGCACCGCGGCGGAGGAGATCGAGGACTGGCAGCTGGCCAGGGCCGAGTCGCACATGTCGACCGGTCTGCGCTCGGCCGAGACCCAGGCGCTCGACCACCTGCCCGACAGCGACGTGAAGGACGCGCTCCAGGCGATCCCGGAGGAGTTCCGGATCGCCGTGTATCTCGCGGACGTAGAAGGCTTTGCGTACAAGGAGATCGCGGACATCATGGGTACTCCCATCGGTACGGTGATGTCCCGGCTGCACCGCGGCCGTCGTCAGCTGCGCGGCATGCTGGAGGATTACGCCCGTGAGCGCGGGCTGGTCCCGGCCGGCAGCGGGGCAGGGCAGGAAGCGAAGGGCTCGGGCTCATGAGCTGCGGCGATCCGCACGAAACCGAGTGTGGCGAGGTCCTCGACCACCTCTATGAATTCCTCGACAACGAGATGGCCGAGGGTGACTGCGCCAAGCTGCGCGTGCACTTCGAGGAGTGCTCGCCCTGCTTGAAGCAGTACGGGCTGGAGCAGGCGATCAAGGCACTGATCAAGCGCTCCTGCGGCTGCGACGACACCCCGAGCGACCTGCGCAGCAAGGTGCTGGCCAGGATCGACTCGATCCGGGCCGGGCAGCGCTCGGGCGAGCCGGTGGTGGTCGCGGTGGACACGGGCGTCGAGGTGCACGTCGAGGACGCCCGTCCGGCGCCCAGACCGGCGCGATCGCAGGCGCACGAGGGCGCGGGCGAGGAAGCGGACGAGGCGAGCGTGCGCCCCGGTGCGCCGGTCGAGGCCGGAGCGCCCGCCGAGTAGTCCGGCCCAGTGGTCCGGCCCAGTGGTCCGTACGGCCCGCCGGCGAGGGCGGGGCGCAGCGGTTCGGACAGGGCGTTCGCCACTGGGAGTTCGGACAGGGAGTTCAGCGGCCCCGGGAGCATGCGCTCCCGGGGCCGCTCCCGTTCTGCGCGCATGCGCCCTCACTCGTTCGAGTGAGTTGGCGGTGCGCCAACTGCGCCATTGCGCGATCATGCGTCCCCACGCCCGGACGGCGGCCTATCCTCCTGACGGACGCTCACCGCCGGTCAGACCGGCGCGCTGAGGCAACAGGGCCCGGACGCGGGGAGGCCGAGATCGCTACCGACAGTGGAGGCGCGACCCTGCCACAGGGGGCTGCGCGCTACCTGGTGGCCGTCCCGGTGGCGGCCCTGTGCTGCCTGCTGCCGCTGCTGCCCGAGGCCGTCACGCCCGGAGTGCCGCGCTGGCTCGGCCACCCGGCGGACTGGCCCAAGATCGGGCTGCTCGGCTTCCTGCACGGCTGCTGGGAGTCGCTCGCCCAGGGCCTGCCCACCCCCTGCTCGCTCCTGCTGCGCCGGCTGCTGCGCCGCCCCGCGCCCGCCGGACGGGTGCCCGCCCGCCCCGGGGTGAACGCCTTCTTCCCGGTGCTGTTCGCCGGGGTGCTGATGCTCCCGCCGGCCGCCGCCGCGCTGGTCGCCGCCCCCGCCGCCCTGCTCGGCGGCCCCACCGGCCCCGGCTGCCGCGGCCGCCAGCTGTTCAACGGCTCCCAGCTCGCGCTGTGCGCCTTCGCCTCCTCGGTCGCCTTCCACCTGCTGCACGGCCCGCAGCTGCTGCTCGGCTCCCGCTTCCCCGCCGCGCTGCTGCCCGGGTTCGCCGCCGTCGGCGCGTTCTGCCTGGTCAACGGGCTGGTGGTGGGCGTCATGGTGGTGCTCAGCGAGGGCCGGCCGGCCACCGAGGTGCTCCGCGGCGCCTGCGCGGTGTGCGGGCTGCCGGTGCTGGTGCACGCGGCCGGCGGGCTGATGGTCGCGGTGCTCTGGCAGGGCCCGTACGGGGCGTTCGCCGCCCTGCTGGCCCTGCTGCCGCTGTCCATCTCGGCCTGGGTCTTCGCCCAGGGCCAGCGCGAGCGGGACGCCCACCAGGCCACCGTGCAGTCGCTGGTGCAGGCGGTGGAGATCAAGGACGCCTACACCCGGGGGCACAGCGAACGGGTCGGCCGTGCCTCGGTGCTGATCGCGGATCAGCTCGGCATGGAGCCCGAGCGGCTGCGCACCCTGCGCTTCGCCGGGATCCTGCACGACGTCGGCAAGCTCGGCGTGGCCACCGAGCTGCTGCGCAGAAACGGTCCCCTCGACGAGGACGAGCGCCGCGCGGTGGAGATCCACCCGGTGTACGGGTACGAGCTGGTGCGCGGGATCGACTTCCTCGGCGAGGCGCACGCCGGGATCCTGCACCACCACGAGCGGATGGACGGGCGCGGCTACCCGAGCGGACTGGCCGGGGAGCAGATCCCGGAGTTCGCCCGGATCATCTCCGTCGCCGACGCCTTCGACTCGATGACCTCCACCCGCTCCTACCGGCGCGGCCGCCCCGTCGCCGAGGCGGTGGCCGAGCTGGAGCGCTGCTCCGGCAGCCAGTTCGACCCGGTGATGGTGCGGGCGCTGATCGAGGCGCTGGCCGTGCACGACTGGCAGCCGGTGGTGCACTCCGAGGACTGCGTACGGGCCGTCCCGGACATTCCGCTCGGGGTGCCCGAGCCGGTGCGGGCCGCGCCCGGACGGGTGCCCGCCCAGGGCGGAACCCGCCCCGCGGCCGGGCAGTCGTGACCGGGCGCGCGGCCGGCCCGGGGGCCGGAGCCCGGGCCGAGGGCGGGGGCGGGGGCGGTTCGGGGGCCGGGCGAGGGGCCGGGGCGGGTTCGGCGCATTGGAGCGGGGCCGGGGCGGGGCGCGGGCGTACCGCGCGCGGTGTGCACGCGGCCGCCGCCGTGCTGCTGGTGCTGGCGCTCGGCGCGGCCGTGGTGCGGGGGATCGCCGAGCCGAGGGTCGCGCTGGCGTTCACCGCGCTGATCGCGCTCGGCGAATGCGTCCGGATCACCCTTCCGGGTGACCGCGAGCAGGCGCCCATCGGCGCGGCCGGTGCGCTGGCGTACGCCCTGCTCGGGCCGCTGCGCGGGGTGCCGACCGCGCACGGCACGCTCCAGGTGGTCGCGGTGACCGGGGTCGGCCTGCTGCTGGGCTGGCTGCCCGGGCTCGCCCTGCCCCACCGGCCCGGGCGCCCGCACCGGCGGCCGCCCTGGGCCGACCCGGCCCGGCGGGACAGCGCCGCCCGCCGACTGCTCGCGGTCGGCTTCGCCGCCGCCGTGTTCCAGCCGCTCTACAACGGCGGCCTGGTGGACCGCTTCTCGCCCGAGGGCCCCGCCTACGGGGCGTTCCTGACCGCCGTCGCCGCGCTGGCCGCGCTCTGCGACGCCACCCTGGCGGCGCTGCTGCGCTCCTCGGGCCCGTCCTCGCCCTCCCGCCGTTCGCCCGGCGGGCGGGCGGGGCGCAGGTGGGGTCCGCCGTGGTGGCGCCCCTTCCCCGGCGCCGGGGAAGGGGCCGTCGGCGGCCGACCACGGCGCGGCGCGGCGGGCGCCCCGGCGGCGGCCCGCGGCCGGGAGCCCGAGGACGGCCCCGGGGCCGGTCCCGGGCCCGGCGGGCCGCGGTTCCCGGCCGCGCTGGAGGACGAGCTGCGCTCGCTGTTCGGGATCGGCTCGGCGATCGTCGCCACCGGGATGCTGGTCAGCCTCGCGGCCGGCGAGGTCGGGCTGTGGGCGCTGCCGCTGTTCTGCACCCCGCTGCTGCTCGCCCAGGTCTCCTTCCGACGGGCCGCCGCGGTACGGGCCACCACCGGGCAGACCATCGCCAGCCTGGCCCGGGCCACCGAGGTCGCCGGGTACACCCCGCACGGGCACGCGCGCCGGGTCGCGGACACGGCGTGCGCGCTCGGCCGCGAGCTGGGGCTGGGCACCCGTGAGCTCGCCCTGCTGGAGTACGCGGCGCTGATGCACGACGTCGGCCAGCTCTCCCTGGTCGAACCGGTGCCGGACGGCGCCACCGCGCTGCTGCCCGCTGTCGAGCAGCAGCGCATCGCCCGGCTCGGCAGCGAGGTGATCAGCCGCACCGGGGTGCCCCGGCAGGTCGCCGAGCAGGTCGCCCGACTGGCCGACCCGTGCCCCGGGCCGGTGGGCGGTGAGGGCCCGGTGCCGCTCGCCGCCCGGATCATCCGGGTCGCCAACGCCCACGACGACCTGCTCACCGCCGCCCGGGGGAAGGGCCTGGGCGAGGCGGTGGGGCGGCTGGAGGCGCTGGAGGTGCTGCGGTTGGGGCGCGGGCGGGTCTACGACGCCCGGGTGGTGGACGCGCTCGCCCGGGTGGGCGGGCAGGGGCGGGGCTGACGGCCGACCGCCGGGGGCCGACCGCCTGGGGCCAGGGCCGGTGGCCGGGAGTGCGGTCCTCGCCGGGGTGCGGTGGCGCCCGCCCGGGCGGGCGCCCGTCCGGGGTTGAGGAGGTGCGCTCCGGCGGGCAGGCTGGGGAGAGGCGGTCCCCAACCTCGGCGGTGGGGAGCGCGGGTGGGGGCGGGCGTGGTTGGATGCGGTCGTAGCGTGGAACACCGACCCGGAGCACCGGGACCCGGGCCCCGTCGAGGACGGGACGGGCCCGGCGGCAAGGGACTTGAGCGGACGACGACGGCAGGGACGAACGTGAGGATCTTCCACCGGGCACGGCACCGGCCGTCCGCCACCTGGCGGCAGACGACCGACCGGGCCTTCACGCTGATCGGCGACGGCCGCTACGAGGACGCCGGCGCCCTGCTGGTGATGGCCGCCGACCTGGAGCCCTGGTTGTCCGACTCCTGGTTCAACCTCGCCCTGCTGCACAAGTTCCGCCGCGACTGGGAGCAGGCCCGCTCGGCCGGCCTGCGCGCCGTCGCCCTGCTCGACCGCGAGCAGGGCGCCCCCGACTGGTGGAACCTCGGCATCACCGCCACCGCCCTCCAGGACTGGCCGCTCGCCCGCCGCGCCTGGCAGGCCTACGGGCTCAAGCTGCCCGGCGGCCCCGGCGGGGACGGCCCGGTCAGCCTGGAGCTGGGCACCACCCCGGTGCGGCTGTCCCCCGACGGCGAGTCCGAGGTGGTGTGGGGCCGGCGCCTCGACCCCGCCCGGATCGAGGTGCTGTCCATTCCGCTGCCCTCGTCCGGCCGCCGCTGGGGCGAGGTCGTGCTGCACGACGGCGCCCCGCACGGCGAACGGGTCACCGACGGCGTCGCCTACCCCGTCTTCGACGAGATCGAGCTGTGGGCGCCCTCCCCGGTGCCGACCTACGTGGTGCTGCTGCAGGCCGCCACCGCCGGTGACCGGGACGCGCTGGAACGGCTGGTCGCCGACGCCGGCTACGCCGCCGAGGACTGGACCTCCTCGGTGCGGCTGCTGTGCCGCGCCTGCTCGGAGAGCCGGATGGCCGCCGACGACGGGATCGTCGCCCACCACGACCCCCACGACGACGGCGACGCCGCCCACCCCGGGCACCTCAGCCACCTCAGCCAGGGCGGCGCGGCCGGGATGTCCTGGCTGGTCGAGCGCGAGTGCGGGCTCGCCGCCCCGGCCCACCTGGTCCGCTCCCTGCTCGACCGCTGGGTCGCGGCCGCCCCCTCGACCAGGGCCTACCGGGATCTCGAAGAGGTCTGCTGAACCCGCTGAGTACCCTGGTGAGGTACGCGTAGACCTATGGGAGCGGAAGACAATGGCGGAGCAGCACGACCACCAGCACGAGCACGACGTGGAGGGGGCGGCGCCCGAGGCCCCCGCGAAGGTGATCGGTGAGGAGCCCGACCTCACCAAGGGCACCGCGCGCCCGATCACCGTGGTCGGCAATCCCGTGCTGCACCGCGAGGTCAAGGACGTCACCGCGTTCGACGCCGAACTGTCCGCGCTGATCGACGACATGTTCCAGTCGATGTACGCCGCCGAGGGCGTCGGCCTGGCCGCCAACCAGATCGGCGTCGACCTCAAGGTCTTCGTCTACGACTGCCCTGACGACGACGGCGTGCGCCACATCGGCCACGTGATCAACCCGAAGCTGGAGGAGTACCCGGCCGACCGGCGCCGGGTGCTCGACGACAGCAACGAGGGCTGCCTGTCCGTCCCGACCGCCTACGCCGAGCTGCCGCGCCCGGACTACGCGGCCGTGACCGGCGTCGACAAGGACGGCAACCCGATCCGGGTCGAGGGCACCGGCTTCTTCGCCCGCTGCCTGCTGCACGAGACCGACCACCTGTACGGCACCCTCTACATCGACAAGCTGTCGAAGCGGGACCGCAAGGACGCCCTCAAGCAGATGGCCGAGGGCACCGCGAAGTACGCGACGGTGCCGAACGAGTGACCGCTCAGCGGTAGTCGGCGAAGGCCGGTGCGGATCCCCTCCGCACCGGCCTTCGCCGTTTCCGGACCGGTTTCCCGGGTCTCCCAGGCTTCCCGGGCTTCCCGGGCTTCCCGGGCTTCCCGGGCTTCCCGGGTTTCCCGGGTTTCCCGGGCTTTCCCGGCTTCCTGGACCGATTCCTGGGGTGGATTCCCGCAGCGTGGAACTTCCAGAACAATTCCCTTTCGGCGGGGGGATGTTGGAGGATTTCACAATGGCGCGGGAGGCCGCCCGGGCGATATCCGGCGGGCGCCGGGAAATCTTCGTGAACACACTCCGGGGCGGGTAGTACAGGTGGATTCGGCCGCCCGATGATCACATTCCGCCAACCCTCGGTCGGGGCTTGCGGAAGTCCCGAACCGCAGCGATAACTTCATGTGGTCGCAGCCCCACCATGTGCACACGACATCAGGGGACGGGCCGCCTGACCAGGCGTGCCACCTCCACCGCGGCGAGCGGCCCGGCACCTCCGGTTGAACTCCGTGCGCCCGCCGTGCACTTCTGCGAATCCCCCACGTCTCCCCGAACACCTTTTCCGTGACCACCGCTGCGATGTGGAGGCAAGGCATGCGCGACGCCCTCCGGGACGAGCGCCCGACGGTGATTCCGTCAGGCGGGTACGAGGCACTTCCGTATTCCCGCCGCTGCCAGGAGATCTGGCGGCGCGGGGAGCACCTGCTCATCGGCGTCAGCTCCGGCAACAGCTATTTCAGTGCCCGGCGGATCACCGAACTCGTCGGGTGGGGGCGGCAGTTCTTCGAGCGGATCGACATCGTCTACGCCGACCTGCTGGTCGGCACCCAGTTCGAGACCTTCGGCTACGCCCCCGAGCAGGCCGAACGCCGGGCCCGCAAGGAGGTCAAGGCCACCGCCCGCCGGATCGAGCGGGGCGTCGAGGAGGCCGGCCGACGGGGTGACGCTTGGGACGTCCGGGATGTCCGGGTGCACGCACTCTCCTCCTTCACCGGCGACCGCACGTACCAACGGCTGCACCGGCGGGCCGTCGACGCCCTGCGGACCGACCCGGAGTTCCGGGCGGCCGCCGAGGGCATGGCCCGCGGCTTCCTGGCCGCCCGGCTGGACGAGGGCCTCGCCCCCAGCGAACCCCAACTCGCCGCCGGGCTCCGGTACATCGCCGCCGAACTGCCCTTCTTCCTGGACACCCCGGCGCTGCTCGGCGTGCCCTCCTCGGTCAGCTGCTACCACCTGGAACTGCCGCTCACCCCCGTCCTGTTCGGCCGCGACGTCGGCCTGCGCGCCGGGGCGGGCCAGGCCTACGCGGTGATCCGTCCGGCCGCGACGTCGGCTGCCGTCGAGGCCGTTGGGGCCGTTGGGGCGGTTGGCGCGGTTGGCGCGGTTGGGGTCGGCAAGGCCGTCGGGCCCGTCGAGCCCGTCGGGCCCGTCGAAGCCGTCGAAGCCGCCGTGTCCGCGCCCATGGCCGGGCGCGCCGCGTAGTCGACCGTCCGGACCGCGAACTTCCCCGAGGAGCAACACCCGTGACCGTGACCAACCCGCCGACCACCGACATCGCCTTCCCGCTCTCCCGCCGGGGTGACGTCCTGCCCGTCGAGGCGAACCGGCTGAGGGAGGAGACCCCGATCGCCAGGGTCCGTACCCTGACCGGCGATCCGGCCTGGCTGGTCAGCAGCTACGCGCTGGCCAAGCAGGTCCTGGAGGACGAGCGGTTCAGCCTCAAGGACACCGCCAACCCCGGCGTCCCCCGCCAGTACGCGCTGACCATCCCGCCCGAGGTGGTCAACAACATGGGCAACATCAACAGCGCCGGACTGCGCGACGCCGTCATGAAGACCCTCTCCCCGCGGGCCGACCGCGCCCTCGACGGCTGGCTCCGGGCCGAGGCCCACCGGCTGATCGACGAACTCACCGCCCAGGGCGCCCCCGGCGAACTCCGCGGTGACTTCGCCGAGCCCTACTCCGCCGCCCTGCACTGCCGACTGCTCGGCCTCCCGGCCGAGGACGGGCGGCGGCTGATGGCCGGCATCGACATCGCCTTCCTCACCAGCCCGGTGCCCTTCGCCGGTGCGGCCCCCAACTGGTACAAGGACCTCGGCCACGTGCTCGGGCGGCTCACCGCGGACCCGGAACCGGTGGACGGCCTGCTCGGCCGGTTCGCCGCGCTGCGCCGCTCCCCGGACGTCTCCGACCGGGTCGGCGACGAACTGCTCGCCACCGTCGCGCTGTCGCTGTTCGGCGCGGGCGCGGTCTCGACCTCGGCGTTCCTGCTGAACGCCGTCGTCTACCTGTGCGAACGGCCCGAACTCGCCGACCGTCTCCGGCGGGAGCCGGCGCTGATCGGGCGCGCGGTGGACGAGTTGCTGCGGGTGAACCTGTCGATCGGCGACGCCCTGCCGCGGCTCGCGCTCGTGGACGTGCAGGTGGGTGAGGTGCTGGTGCAGGAGGGCGAGCTCGTGCTGGTCCTGGTCGAGGGCGCCAACTACGACCCGGCGGTCTTCCCGGACCCGGAGCGGATCGACTTCGACCGGCCGAGCAACCCGCACCTGGCCTTCGGTGCGGGCCGGCACTTCTGCCCGGCCTCGGCGCTCGGCCGCACCCACGCCGAGATCGCCGTCGCCGCGCTCGTCGAGCGGCTCCCGGGACTGCGGCTCGCCCTTCCGGCCGAACAGCTGGCCTGGCGGCCGGGGTTCATCAAGCGGCTGCCGGAGCGGCTGCCCGTGGTGTGGTGAGCCGAGGGGCTTCGGGCGGTGCGGCGGGGCCGGTGCGGCGGGGCCGGTGCGGACCCGTCCGCACCGGCCCCGCCGCACCCTGCGGTCACACCAGGAGCCACTCCGGGCCGTAGGTGAAGCGGGGGTCGGCCGGGAGCTTGACGCCGACGATCTGCTGGGCCGTGTCGCGCAGTTGGCCCATCAGGCCGATCGCGGTGCCGAGCTGGGTCGGGTCGTCGCTCCAGGCGTGTTCGAGGGCGTGCAGCATCGCGCTGTAGTGCTGGTTGAAGGCGTCCAGCAGCTTGGCGGTGGCCTGGTCGGGCGAGTTGGGGTCGCCCTGGCGGGGCCAGCCGCCCCTGGGCACCCGGGCGACCGGGAAGGTGTCCGGCAGCGGGACGTCGGCGCCGGTGAACTCGTACTTCTTCGTGGTCGGGTTCTGGACGAGCTTCTTGCCGACGGCGATCTCCTTGAAGGCGTAGTAGTGGGCGAGTTCGCCCGGCTCGCTGGGGAAGGGGTCCTGCGGGGAGGCGGTGGTCCCCTCGCCCTGGGTCTGGATGACGTGGATCGCCTGGAGCACGTCGTCGATGGTGTTCATCGCGACGATCTCGCGGTTCGTCCCGAGCGAGAACTTCACCTGGTGCTGACCGGTGAGCAGGTGGGCGTACTTGGGGAAGACGTTGGCGATGCGCTGGTAGAAGGCGCCGATCGTGTTGCCGTCGGCGGCGTAGGAGAGCGGGTTCTCGGGCTTCTCGATGGCGGCGAAGAGCCCCGCCGAGTCGCGGGAGAGCCCGCTGAGGTAGACCACCAGGCCCGGGTTGACGCCGCCGGGCAGCTCGCCCGGGTACTTGGGGACGGTGAGCGGGTCGGTCAGGACGACGGTGCCGCTGATGCTGGTGAGCATGTTGCAGACCAGTCCGAAGTGGAACATCTCGTCGAAGAGGATCTCCTGGACGAAGTCCTGGACCGGCTGGCCGCCGTTCCGGGCGGTGATCGACCACAGGGCGGTCGCGTACGGCGGGATGGTCGACACCTCCAGCATGATCGCCCGCTGGAGCGCCTCCCTGAGTTCCTGCTCGGTCCAGTCCTCCTCCGCCATGCTCATGAGCTGGGTGATCGCGTCGCTCTCGTAGTCGAGCACTCCGGTCGTCATGGGAACCCCTTTCGTTCGGCTGTGCGCCGGACCGTAGCGGGGGTCGGGTCGTACGTATGCGTGTGATGCCGGTGTGGCCCGGGAGTTCAGCCGGACGGGCGGCGCGCGGCGGGGGTTGGCGCGGGGTGGGCGGCGCGGCGGGGGTTGGCGCGGGGTGGGCGGCGCGGCGGGGGTTGGCGCGGGGTAGGCGCGCGGTGGCCGTCAGCGCGGGGTGGTGTCGACGGGCGTGGCGTCGACGGGCGTGGCGTCGAGGGCCGGGGCGATGGCGGCGAAGGCCTGGTCGGTCAGGGCGGCCGGGTCCTGCGCGCCGTCGCTCGCGCTCCAGCACTGGAGCACGACGTCGAAGGCGGTCAGGGCCATTCCGGCCGCCATCCGGGGGTGGAGACCGGTCGCGGGGTCCACTCCCAGACGGTCGGCGAGTTCGGCGGCCAGGTCCTCGCGCCACTGCGACTGGTGCTCCAGGAAGCGGGCGCGCAACGCGGGTGTGCCGAGGATCAGTTGGACCACGCGCAGGGTCTGCTCGGCGTGGCCGGCGCAGGCGTCGATGGCGGCCCAGACGGTGTTCCGCAGGGCGGTGGAGGGGCTCTCCCCGGCGGGCCGCCCGGCGAGTTCGGCGCGCATGCCGCTGCCGAGGTCCGCCAGGAAGCGGACGACCACGTCCTCCTTGGAGGCGAAGTAGCGGAAGAACGTCCGCTTGGAGATGCCGGTGGAGGCGGCGATCTCGTCGACCGTCACCGCGTCGAACCCCTGCTCGGCGAACAGGCCCAGCGCGGCCTTGGTCAGCTCGTCGGCGACGAGCCGGCGCTTGCGTTCGGCCAGGCTCGGGGCGGGGGCGGTGGTCATGGTCTGGATGCTACACGTGGGGTCGGGATTGGCGCGCGGAGTCTTCCTTGACACTTGGTGACAGCGCGGGCAGTGTGTGGCGCATGACGAAGACTCAGGCTTGGGGTGTCGAACGGATTCCGGACCAGGCGGGGCGGCTGTTCGTCGTCACCGGCGCCAACAGCGGCCTCGGGCTGGCGACCACCCGCGCCGTGGCCCGTCGGGGCGGGCGGGTGATCCTCGCCGTCCGCGACGAGGCCAAGGGGCGGCGCGCGGTCGCGGAGATCACCGCCGAGCAGCCCGGGGCGACCCTGGAGGTGCGCCGCCTCGACCTGGCCGACCTCGACTCCGTCCGCGCCTTCGCCGAGCGGCTGCGCTCGGACGGCCTCCGCCCGGACGTCCTGGTCAACAACGCGGGTGTGCTGGCGCCGCCGCGCACACTCAGCGCGCAGGGGCACGAGCTCCAGTTCGCCGCCAACCACCTCGGCCACTTCGCGCTCACCGGGCTGCTGCTCGACCTGCTGGCGGAGGGGGCCGACCCGCGGGTGGTCACGGTGAGCTCGGCCAACCACCGGCAGGGGAGGATCTCCTTCGAGGACCTCGCCGGTGAGCGGACGTACTCACCGATGGGCCACTACAACCAGTCGAAGCTCGCCAACGCCGTCTTCGGATGGGAGCTCCACCGGCGCCTCGCGGCCGCCGGCAGCCCGGTCCGCAGCCTGCTCGCCCACCCCGGGTACGCCGCCACCAACATCCAGGCCGGCTCGGTCGGCCCGGTGAAGCTGCTCTTCGGCCGCCTCCTGATCCCGCTCGCCCAGGCCCCGGACCGGGGCGCGCTGCCCCAACTGTTCGCGGCGACCGCCCCCGAGGCGGTCGGCGGTCAGTTCATCGGCCCGGGCGGGATGGGAGAGCTGCGCGGCGCCCCGAAGGCCGTACGGCTCGCCCCGAGGGCCGTCGACGCGGAGACGGGCCGGCGGCTCTGGGAGCTCTCGGAGCGGCTGACCGAGGTTCGGTTCGGCCTCCCGGCGGCTCTCTGAGCCGGGCCGCCACCGGGTTCGGCGGGGAGCGTTCGCACGGCGCGCAGGGGGTACTCGGCCTCGGCGGTGGGCACGGGCGGAGCGGAAACGGCGTCGACCTCGATCCGGTCGCATCCCGCCCGGCGGAGCAACTTTTGTCCCTCTGGGGCGAGTTGGAGGAGGTCACGGCTGCGGCCCCCGGGGCTGAGGTGATGCGCAGGAAGTCGGCCGTGCCGACTTCCTGCGCACCGGCCCTTATGCGGGTGCGTTGGTCCTGCCCGGCGTGAGCGCCGGGCGGGGCGGGGTGGTGCATTGCGGTGCTGTCCGGGCAACTGGAGGTGCAGCTGCCGGACGCTGGGTCACGGACCGGTGTCCCGGCGCGGGCGCAGGCCGTCGAGGGTGAGGTCGATGAAGCGGTCCCAGTCACCGCTGCCGGTGCGGACGACCGCAGACAAGCCGCCTACGAGCATGTAGACGTCCCTCACGGTGAGGTCCTCCCGGAGGGTTCCGGCGGCCCGGCCCTGGTCGATCAGCGCTCCGACCGCGACCTCGAGCTGCGCCAGCATCTCCCCTCTGGGGGCCGAGGAGCCCACGGCCGCCACGACGGAGGCGGACAGCCCGTGGTCCTCGGCCAGCATCCGACCGACATGGCGGAGATACCGGGCCAGCCCCGTACCTGACCCGGGGTCGCGCAGGCAGTCGGCGCGCGCGAACTGAAGGATCTCGGCGAAGCGGTGTTCCGCCGCGGCCTCCACGAGGGCCTGCTTGTTCGGAAAATGCCGGTACACGGTGCCGATGCCCACTCCAGCGGCGCGTGCCACCTCGGGCATCTGGACCTCGTCACCCCTCTCCTCGAACAGGGCACGCGCAGCCGCCAGCACGCGGGCGCGGTTGCGCTCCGCGTCGGCACGCGGCTTGCGGTCGTCTGGTGTCGATGGCGTTGACAATCCGAGTGCTCCCCTGCCTACCCTTATCCGGAATCGGATTCCGGTTCCGATTGTGCCATGCGAGGAGGGTCTGCATCCATGCCCGAAGACCGTTTCATCCTGCTGGAGCCCGGAGCCGCCCGGCCGGGGCGGATCCCGTTGCCACCCGCGTTCGCGGTCAAGGCGATGACCGACGACACGGAAGGCCGGTTCTCGCTGCTGGAGGTGACCGTGGCGAAGGACATCCCGCGGCACACCCACCACCAGGCGGACGAAGGCATCTACGTACTGGACGGCGTCCTCGAAATCGAGTTCGACGACCGGACGTACTCGGCGCCGAAGGGGACCTTCGTCCTGCTGCCCCACGGTGTCCCGCACGCCCTGCGCCGCGCCTCCGACCCGCCCCCGCGAGTCCTGCAGATCTCCTCGCCCGGCGGCTGGGAGCACTACGTCGAGGACCTGATCGAGGCGGGGCCCGCGGTCCTCACCGACGGTCAACTGGACCCCGCGAAGATCAACCCCATCGCGGCCCGACATCACATCAGCTACCACGAGCAGGAATGAGTGCGTTCGCACGGCGGGCGCCCCGGTCGGGGTGAAGGCCGGGCGTGGACGGGGCTCATGCGGCGGTCTCGGCGGCGGGGGCGGTGATGTGGCACCAGATGAACTTGCCGATGCCGCCCCGGCGCGGGCAGCAGCCCCACTCGGAGGCCAACTCCTGGACGAGGAGCAGGCCTCGGCCGCTCTCGGAGGTGAGGGAGATGGGGAGGGGCTTGGGCTTCTCGCTGTCGGCGTCGTGCACCTCGATCCGGAGGGTGCCGTGGGGGAGGAGCTGGAGGCGGACGAAGATCAGGCGGTCGCGCGGGGTGCGGGCGTGGGTGACCGCGTTGTTGACGAGTTCGCTGAGGAGCAACTCGCCGGTGGGGAGGAGGAGTTCGGCGGAGGGGTGGGGGAGGAGGAACTCGCGGAGCTCCTGGCGGGCGCTGCGGGGGGACTTCGGGTGCCGGGGGAGCCAGCAGGTCTGTTCGCGCATGGCAGGGCCACCTCTGGAGTGTGCAGGTGAGAGCGCTGGAGAAGGCATGGGGATGCCCGGTGAAAGCCCGCCATGATCACGATGTGTCGACTAGCGGACTACGTTGAGTAGCATGCTCCTGGGGACTTCCAGAGTGCAAGTCCCCACTTTGGAAGTGATCAAAGATTGTTGTCAGCTGACAGCGGGAGGCAGACTGGGCAGATCACAGAAGTGAGGAGGTCACGAGCGTGCCCGTGAACCGGAATCCGACGGTTCGGCAGCGGCGGCTGGCCCGAACGCTCAAGGAGCTGCGGACAGCCGCTGATCTGACGATCGCCCAGTCGGCGCGGCAACTCGACTGTGCGGAGAGCAAGATCAGTCGGATCGAGGCGGCTCAGTCGGGCATTCGGCTGGTGGATCTTCGGTTGCTGCTCGACCTGTACGGAGTGGCAGATCAGGATACGCGGAGCCGGCTGGAGGCTCTGTCGCGCGAAGGTCGTCTGCGTGGCTGGTGGGACCGCTACTCGGACACGCTGTCGCCGCTCTATGCGGACTACATCGCGTTGGAGTCCGACGCATCGGACATGTACAGCATTCAGACCTTGCTGGTGCCCGGAATCTTGCAAACCGAGGACTACACCAGGGCCGTTGTCCGGGCACAGATAGAGGATGCGACGGCTGAGCAGGTCGAGACGCTGACGAAGGTTCGTCAGGAACGTCGGTCGGTCCTGGCAAGGGACGTGCCTTTGCGTGTGTGGGCTGTGCTCTCCGAGTCAGTGCTCAAGCATCAGGTGGGTGGTCCGGTGGTCATGCGTGAACAGCTTGAGTTTCTTGCGGCCTCGGCCGAGCGTCCCAACATCAACGTCCAGGTCCTGCCGGAGGCGTCGGCGATCCACGCGGCGCTCTTCGGCCCTGTCACCATCCTCAGTTTCCCGGAGGTGACGGAGACGGATGTGGTGTACGTCGACAGCCTTCTCAGCACCTTGTACATCGAGGAGCCGGAGGAAGTCTTCAAGTATGCGAATCTGTTCCGCCGCGCGTTGGCGGAGTCGCTGCCCCGTGATGAATCGATCGCGCTCATCGAGCGCATGGCGAGCGAGAAGGTCTGAGGATTGTGAACGAGCTCTCGGGACTTGTGTGGCACAAGTCCTCGTTCTCCGGTGCGCAGAGTGAGTGCGTTGAGGTGGCTGCTGGTCTGCCTGGTGCTGTTCCCGTGCGGGACTCGAAGGACCCGGACGGGCCGGCGCTGTTGTTCGCGGCTGAGGCCTGGGTTTCCTTCCTCGCGGGGGTCAAGGGCGGGGAGTTTTCGGCCGACTGAAACAACAGGGGTGCCCCGCACGGGCTGTGGCCGTGCGGGGCACCCCTCTGTGCTCTCAGCTGAGGTTGTCGTACCAGAAGAAGATGGTCCGCAGGATGATGCCCGGGGCGCCGGCGCCGAAGCCCAGGACCATGGCCTGGCCGACCGCGACATCCGTCGGGTCGATGCCTTGGGACCAGGTGACCTTGGCGTCGAGGCCGGGGATCGTACGTCCCGGGGCGTACGACCGGAACGTGCCGTGGGCGTGGGCGATGAGGGTGCCGTTGCGGCGCAGCTCCGCCCGGCGCAGGCCCCTGGGCCGCAGCTCGTAGGTGCGGTCGCCCACCACAGCCGTCCGCGTGCGGTTGCGGGCCCGGCTGGTCGGGATGTTGTGCCCGCCCATGTTCATCGCGCCGTGGTCGCGGTCGGGCACCACCGTGACGGCCGGTATCCCCGCCCCCTGGACGCGCGCGACGACGGACGGCCAGCGGTCGTGGCTGATCTGTATCGGGCCGAACGGGCCGTCGATCACTCGCTGTTGGAGCTTGGGCATGCCTGTGCTACTCCCCCTGAACACCTGAACACCTGAACACCGGAGATCACACAGCGGAGCCGCCATGACGGCGGCTCCGCTGTGTGCTGAACGATATCGACCTAGAAGTCGTCGTCGAACGAGACCGAGCCCTCGACCGCGACCTGGTACGCCGACACCCGGCGCTCGAAGAAGTTGGTCAGCTCCTGGACGTTCTGGAGCTCCATGAACCCGAACGGGTTGGTCGACCCGTACCGGATCGGCATCCCGAGCCGCGCCAGGCGCTGGTCGGCCACGGCCTCCAGGTACTGGCGCATGGAGTCGGTGTTCATGCCGGCCAGACCGTCACCGCACAGGTCCTGGGCGAACTGGAGCTCGGCCGCGACGGCCTCCTCCAGCATCTCGGTGACCTGCTTGGCCATCTCCTCGTCGAAGAGGTCGGGCTCCTCCTCGCGCACGGTGTCCACGACGGACATCGCGAAGTCCATGTGCATGGACTCGTCGCGGAACACCCAGTTGGTACCGGTGGCCAGACCGTGCAGCAGGCCACGGCTCCGGAACCAGTACACGTACGCGAACGCGCCGTAGAAGAACAGACCCTCGACGCAGGCCGCGAAGCAGATCAGGTTGAGCAGGAACGCCCGCCGGTCCTCCTTGGTCTGCAGCGAGTCGATGTGGTCGACGGCGTTCATGTACTTGAAGCAGAACTGGGCCTTCTGGTGGATGGAGGGGATGTTCTCCACCGCCGCGAAGGCCGCGTTGCGGTCCTCCGGGTCCGGAAGGTAGGTGTCCAGCAGCGTCAGGTAGAACTGGACGTGCACGGCCTCTTCGAACAGCTGCCGCGAGAGGTACAGCCGCGCCTCGGGCGAGTTGATGTGCTTGTAGAGGCTCAGCACCACGTTGTTGGCGACGATCGAGTCACCGGTCGCGAAGAACGCCACCAGGCGGCCGATCAGGTGGCGCTCGCCCTCGCTGAGCTTCGCCAGGTCGGCGACGTCGGAGTGCAGGTCCACCTCCTCGACGGTCCAGGTGTTCTTGATCGCGTCGCGGTACCGGTCGTAGAACGACGGGTAGCGCATCGGGCGCAGGGTCAGCTCGAAGCCGGGGTCGAGCAGCATCTTGCGGTCGTCGGCAGTCATTACTGGCAGGCCTCGCAGGACTCGGGGTTCTCCAGGGAGCAGGCCAGCGCGGCCTCTTCCTCGGGGGTGAGGGTCGGGGTGTTGACCGGCACGGGCGCGGCGGCACGGGCGGTGCCGGAGGCGGCCTGGGCGATCCGGGTCGCGGGGCGCGAGCGCAGGTAGTAGGTGGTCTTGAGACCGACCTTCCACGCGTAGGCGTACATCGAGCTGAGCTTGCCGATGGTCGGCGCCGCCATGAACAGGTTCAGCGACTGGCTCTGGTCCAGGTACGGCATGCGGGCCGCGGCCAGGTCGATCAGGGCGCGCTGCGGCAGCTCCCAGGCGGTGCGGTACAGCGACCGGACCTGCTCCGGCAGCCAACCCAGCTCCTGGACCGAGCCGTTGGCGTCGCGCAGGGCGTCGCGGGTCTGCTGGTCCCAGACGCCGAGCTCCTTGAGCTCGCGCACCAGGTACGGGTTGACCTGGAGGAACTCACCGGAGAGGGTCTCGCGCTTGAACAGGTTGGACACCTGCGGCTCGATGCACTCGTAAACGCCGGCGATGGAGGCGATGGTCGCGGTCGGGGCGATCGCGAGCAGCAGCGAGTTGCGCAGGCCGGTCTCGGCGATGCGGGCGCGCAGCGCCGTCCAGCGGTCGGTCCACTCCGGGGCGGCGCTCGGGAAGTGGTCGATGTGCAGCTCGCCGCGGGCGGCGCGGGTCTCGCCGTAGGCCTCGTGGCGGCCGAGCTGCTCGGCCAGGTCGGCGGAGCGCTCGTACGCGGTGAGCATGATGCGCTCGGCGATCAGCGTGGACAGGCGGGCGGCCTCGGCGGAGTCGAAGTCGATCCGCAGCTTGAAGAAGACGTCCTGGAGGCCCATCACGCCGAGGCCGACCGGGCGCCAGCGGGAGTTGGACGTACCGGCCTCGGTGGTCGGGTAGAAGTTGATGTCCACCACGCGGTCGAGGAAGGTGACGGCGGTGCGGACGGTGGCGTCGAGGCGCTCCCAGTCCATGGCGCCGAGCAGGTCGTCGGCCGTGGCGCCGGGGGCCACGTGCGCGCCGAGGTTGACCGAGCCGAGGTTGCAGACGGCGGTCTCGGAGTCGTCCGTGACCTCCAGGATCTCGGTGCACAGGTTGGAGGAGTGCACCGTGCGGCCGGGCAGCGCGGTCTGGTTGGCGGCGCGGTTGGAGGCGTCCTTGAAGGTCATCCAGCCGTTGCCGGTCTGCGCGAGGGTGCGCATCATGCGGGCGTAGAGGGTCTGCGCCGGGATGGTGCGGACGGCCTTGCCGGCCAGCTCGGCCTTGCGGTACGCCTCGTCGAACTCGGCGCCCCACAGGTCGACCAGCTCGGCGACGTCGGCGGGGGAGAACAGCGACCAGTCGGCGTTGGCGTTCACGCGGCGCATGAACTCGTCCGGGATCCAGTGGGCCAGGTTGAGGTTGTGGGTGCGGCGCGCCTCCTCACCGGTGTTGTCGCGGAGCTCCAGGAACTCCTCGATGTCGGCGTGCCAGGTCTCCAGGTACACGCAGGCCGCGCCCTTGCGGCGGCCGCCCTGGTTGACGGCGGCGACCGAGGAGTCGAGGGTGCGCAGGAACGGGACGATGCCGTTGGACTTGCCGTTGGTGCCGCGGATCAGGCTGCCGCGCGAGCGGATGCGCGAGTAGGACAGGCCGATGCCGCCGGCGTGCTTGGAGAGCCGGGCGATCTGCGCGTAGCGGTTGTAGATCGAGTCCAGGTTGTCCAGCGGCGAGTCCAGCAGGTAGCAGCTGGACATCTGCGGGTGCCGGGTGCCGGAGTTGAAGAGCGTCGGCGAGGAGGTGAGGTACTCCAGACGGCTCATCAGGCCGTACAGCTCGGACACCTCGCGCACCGACTGCTCGGAGTCGCCGACCGCCAGGCCGCAGGCGACGCGGAGCAGGAAGTGCTGCGGGGTCTCGATCACCTTGCGGGTGATCGGGTGGCGCAGCAGGTAGCGGGACTGGACGGTGCGCAGGCCGAAGTACTCGAAGCGGTCGTCGCCCTTGGTGTCGACGAGCGCGTTCAGGGCGTCGGCGTGCTTGGCGACGAAGGCCGCGGTGGTGTCGCCGATCAGGCCCTCGGCGTGGCCGACGGCGATCGAGGCGGAGAAGGAGGTCGAGCCCTGGCTGTTCGCCTCGTCGACGATCTCCAGGGCGAGCAGGCGGGCGGCCAGCTTCGAGTACTGGGGGTCCTCGGCGATCATCGACGCGGCGGCGTCCACGGCCAGCCCGCGCAGCTCGGCGAAGTCCGAGCCGGCGTGGCGGCCGCGCAGCGCGGCGGCGGCGACATGGCCGGGGTCGACCTCGGTGAGGTCGGCGCTGCGGTCGGTGAGCAGCCGCAGGAGAGCACCGCCGGGGTCGGAGACCGTCGGGTCGGTGAAGGCGGTACCGGAGCCCTGGGCGGGCAGGGTGACTGAGGCAGCGGTGGTCAAGGCGCTCTCTCCTGGCGGCGATCGTGCGGCGGTGATCGGGGTCACCCGGGCCGATCTGGGCAGGGGAGCACGGCGCGGACGCAGGAGCGCCGCGCGAGGTGTCTCCCCGGCCCGCCCGCGAGGCCCGGAGGGGTGGTGCTGGGTGCCGGCGCGGCCTCTGCGGGAGGGCCGTGGCGCACGCTGTTCGGCAGGTACTCGGACTCGCGGTACGGCTGCTGGAGCCGCCCGCACACCGCTGCGGGGCAGTCCCGGATTCCCACCGGGTTCCCCTGCATCGACAGCAGAAGCGAGCATACATGTAGTGGTGTCTCCTCGATGCGACACCACATGTAGTGCGGCGTGGTGTGTTGTCGCGATGACGGGTTGTGCCCGGGCCGGTGGCGGTTCGTGGTCGTCCGAGGCCCGGAAGCACGCTCCGGACGTGTCGCGGCCGCCCGCCGGACGCCTCGGATCCGGGTGTCGGACACCCGGGGCCGGCGCGCCGGGCGTCCGGGTTTCGATACGGATCGGTCACCGGGCCGAGGGACGGTGAGGGTCATGCCCTACGATCTGGGCGCATGAGCGACGGAACTGGTGTACCTGGGCACGGGCCGCAGGGGACGCCTCCCGCCGGGTCGGGGGGCGCACAGAATCAGCAGCCGGTGGGGCCGGGTCCGGTGCCGCCGCCGGGCGGTGGTTTCGGCCCGCCGCCGGCCTCGTACGGACCGGTGGCGCCGGCCGCGCAGCCGTTCTCCCAGCCCGTCCCGCCGGTGCCCCAGCCGGTTCAGCCGCCGGCTCCGCAGCCGCAGTGGCAGCAGCCTCCGCAGCAGTCGGGTCCTCCGCAGCAGCCGGTCGCGCCTCAGCAGCCGGTCCCGCCGCAGCGCGTCGAGCCGGACTGGGCGGCGCTGGCGGACCGCAACGAGGCCGAGGCCAGGCGCAAGCGCCGGGTGAAGATCATCGGCAGCGCGGTGGCCGTCGTCCTGGTGGGCGGTCTGGTCGCGGGTGGAGTGCTGCTGTTCGGCAAGAAGGACGACCCGGCCAAGCCCGGCGGCGGTGCGGTCGCGACCGCACCCGCCTCGGGCAAGCCGACCCCCGGCCCGTCGAACGGCGGCGCGACCCCGGGCGGGCAGCCGGAGGACCCGTCGAAGCCGATCTGGGAGGCCGCCACCGACCCGGCGCCGCAGGATGCGGGGGCACTGTTCTCCGCGCTGCAGGTGACGGTCAACGGCGTGTCCTGGAACCGGACCGTGGTCTCGCTGGACCAGCCCTGCTGGGACGGCAACTCCACCACCGGCGGGCTCGGCAAGGTCCTCGGGGACCAGGGCTGCCAGAAGGTGCTCCGGGCGACGTACGTCTCCGGCGACAGCGCGGTGACCGTCGGCGTCGCAGTCTTCGACCACAAGATCCAGGCCGAGACGGCGATCAAGAACTACACCGGGCAGCTCAAGGGCCTGCCCGCGCCGGGCGCCCCGGCGTTCTGTGCCAACCCCGGCTGCACCGGCACGCACAGCAGCCTGGGCCGGTACGCCTACTTCACCGTCGAGGGCTCGGCGAAGGGCGGCAACGCCCCTGACGCCACCGCGACGGCGGCGGCCTCCGGGTTCGCCGAGCACGTGAAGGCCCAGCTGCTCCAGCGGGCCAAGGCGGCGGGCTCCGCCACGCCGGGTTCGCAGGGCACGCCGACGGCCGCCGCGACCGGCTGACCCGCTGTGACACCCCGGTCCCGGCGGACCTGTTCGCCGGGACCGGGGGAGTGTGGCAGGCTCTCGTCGGAGTCATTCGTACGCGTGTTCCGGTTGCGTCCGTGGGGGTCGGCGCCGGCGAGAAACCGGAGGAGCGGTCGTGGCCCTGCCCAGAGCCCTGCGCGGTAAGCCGGCCGTCCTGGCCGCGGCCGGCGTCGTGGTCGCCGCCGGCAGTCTCGTGCTGCTGGACCGCGACGACCGGACCGAGGTCGGGCTACCCATTCGGGTGCCGGTGTCGGTCGGCGCCCCCGGCCGCACCCTGCCACCGGACGTGGGCCGGGACCTGCTGGCCCGGGATCCGCAGGCCTCGCCGAACGCCCGCGCCGTCCAGCAGTTCCTCGCGGACCTGGAGGCCCAGGCCCGCACCGGGCACAGCGGCGGCACGGTGATCGGCCAGCACGTCGAGGCGCACAACGAGCGCAACAACCCCGAGTACGGCGACTACCGGGGCACCAAGCAGGTCGGTTACTACTACAAGAAGGCCGCCGACATCACCGGCCGGCTGCCCGGCTTCATGGAGACCGACCTCGGCCCCGGCTACGGCCAGAACGCCTGGGGCGTCGGCAACCCGCGCTCCTACTCGGCCGGCCGCTGGCCCACCTGCCGCGCCGGCTGGCAGTACACCGACGACGCCGTCGACCTGATGACCGCCGTCTGGTCCGGCCACCCGCGCGCCGACGACGGCACCTACGACGGCTCCGGTGTCCAGCAGAACTGCGACGGCAGCACCACCGCACTGCCGGACAACGGCGGGGCCCCGGCCGGAATCGTCGGCATGTCCTTCCACGAGCCCTATCCCGGGTCCGGCGTCAAGTCCTTCGACCGGGTGCTCTGTTCGAACTCCCCGGCGGCCAAGGACCCGGGCTGGTTCGGCCGGGTCGTGGACGCCGGGGGCGACACCCCCGAGTACCGCGCACTGATCACCGACCTGTCCTACCTGGCCGACCACCTGGAGTACCTGGCCGCCCACGACGTGCCGGTGCTGCTGCGCCCCTACCACGAGATGAACGTCCAGGACTGTGCCAGCCGGTTCTGGTGGGCGGGCCAGAAGCCGGCCGACTACCAGGCGCTGTGGCGGATCACCTACAAGTACCTGGTGGAGACCAGGGGCCTGCACAACCTGCTGTTCGTCTGGACGCCGGTGTCCTGGGACGGCGCCCCGGGCGTGGACCCGTGGGACTACTACCCGGGCTCCCAGTACGTCGACGTGGTGGGGGTGGACGACTACAGCGGCAGCCCGGCGCACCCGATCGGCACCGGCGAGGTGTGGACCAAGCGCTACTACGACGGGCTCGCCGCCTACCACAAGCCGAGGATGCTCGCCGAGTCCTTCGCCGTGCCGGTCAACTCCCGCCAGCCGGACACCCTCAGCCGCACCCCCTGGACGATCTGGACGGTCTGGGGGCAGTCCCTCACCTCCGACAACCTGGCCCCGGACCAGCCGCGGAACTCCGGGGCGGACGTCAACGCCACCTACCACAGCCCGCTGGCGATCACCGGCGGTTCCGGGCCGTCCGGCGGGAGCCTCGACTGGGGCGGGCTGCACGTCCGCTGACCGGTCCGGAGCCGTTGAACCGGCGGAATTCCGGGTCCGTTGTGCCGTGTGGCATCCTGTGGCGGCGAAACCCGAGGGTTCGGCGGACGGTCGGAAGAGGACCGGAGGGGCGGGGTGCGGGGATGACACAGACACGTCCGATACGCGGGGCCGGTGGCCTGGCGGTCGGCTGGGGCGTGGTGCTGCTCGGCTGGGCGGCCTACAACTGCTTCGGGCAGGTCGGCTTCGCGACCTACCTCAAGGGCATCTTCTACTACGGCGGGACCTCGGTGGACGCCGAGACCGGGAGCCTCAACTACGGCCTGCTGTACCTGGCCGCGGGCATCCTGCTGCTGCGCGGGCGCGGCTGGGCGCTCGGCGTGGCGGCGGGCGTGGCACTGGTCGAGGGCTACAACCGGGTGCGCAGCCTGACCGGCGCGCTGCTGGACGAACCGCAGCGGCAGTGGTTCACGGGGACGACCGAGGGCGGACTGAAGCTCGCCACCTTCGCGCTCGGTGTGGTCGTCACGGCGACGCTGATCGTGCTGCTCGCCCGCTCCAAGTGGCGGGAGCAGGCGGAGGGCTCCTCGGCCGGGACGGCCTGGCCGCCCGCGCAGAGCGCGGCTCCGGGCGGGCCGCTGCCGGGGCCGTACGGAGTGCCGCAGCCGGGCCAGCTACAGCCCGGGCAACCGCAGCCCGGGTGGCCGGAGCAGCCGCCGGCCCAGCCGGTGTGGTACCAGCAGCCGCAGCCGCAGCCGCAGGCCCAGCCCGCCGCCTGGCCGCCTGCGCCGCCCCAGGCGGTGCCGCCCGCGCCGGGCCCGTACGCCCAGCAGCCGCCCCAGGCGGCGACGTACCAGCCGACCGCGGTCCAGCAGCAGTGGCCCGCCGCCCCGCCCGTACCCGGCCCGCAGGCCGCCGGCCCGCAGGCCCCCGGCCCGGTCGTGCCGCCGCCCGCCGACGCGCCGCCGGCCCAGCGCCCGCCGCAGGCCTGACCGCCCACCGCTCGGCCGCGCCCCCCACCGGAGCCGGACCGACCGGACCGATCGATCGACCGACCGACACCAGACGAGGAACGACTTCCGCCATGACGTCCACAGCCCCTGCGCGGACGGTGCTCACCACGTCCCGCGAGGCCGCCCGGCTCGCCGAGCGACAGATGTCCTGGAAGCCCCGGGTGCTGCCGTTCTACACCGCCTTCGTGATCATCTTCGCCTTCTCGATCTGGGCGTACGTGCCCAACCCGACCCCGCTCGGCTGGGCGATCACCATCCTGTGGGGCATGCCGGTGTTCGGCGTGCTGATCGGTTTCCAGGGGGTGCTGATGGTCCGCCGACGGCTGCGGCAGGTGGACCGGATGACCCCGCCCGCGCCGGCCGAGGACGACTTCCTGATCGTGCTGGTGCCGACCATCGGCCGGCACGACACCTACCCGGCGCTGGAGCGCTCGGTGCTCTCGTACGTCGAGCACCTGCCGCCGTACTTCCCCTGGATGAGGGTGGACATCCTCACCGAGGAGGGCTGCGCCGCCGCGGAGAAGATCGACGAGCTGGCCGAACGCCACCCGTTGATCCGGGTGGTGACCGTGCCGAAGGCGTACGAGACGGCCAACGGCACCAAGTTCAAGGCCCGCGCCAACCACTACTCGCACGAGCTGCGGATCGAGGAGGGTGAGGCGCAGGACGACGTCTGGGTGCTGCACATGGACGACGACACCGGTGTCGGGCCGGACACCGCCGCCGCCGTCGCCCAGTTCGTCAACCGGCAGCGCCGGGCCGGGGACGACGCCAAGCACATGGCGCAGGGCATCCTGACGTACCCCCGGGAGAACGCCGTCTCCACCTTCACCTGGCTCGCCGACGCGATCCGCCCGGCCGACGACATCGCCCGCTTCCGGGCGATGACCGGCACCGGCACCCCGATCGCCGGAGTGCACGGCGAACTGCTGATCGTGCGCTCCTCGGTGGAGGCCACCATCGGTTGGGACTTCGGGCCGAAGACCATCGTCGAGGACGCCCAGATGGCGCTGAACTTCTGCCAGCGCTACCCGGGCCGCAGCGACTGGTTCAACGGGCGCTGCTACGGCGCCTCGCCGGCCGGCGTCAAGGACTTCCTCAAGCAGCGCGAGCGCTGGGCCTGGGGCCTGGTCGCGCTCTGCTTCAACAAGACCATCCCGCTGCGGTACCGGCTGTTCATCGGGATGGGCATGGTCAGCTGGGTGCTCGGCCCGCTGCAGCACGTCGGCCTGGTGCTGCTGGTCGCCTGGTTCACCGGCACCTGGAACACCTCACCGGTCACCCAGTCCGTGGTGCTGCTGTGGGCGATCAACTTCGCCTACGTGATCTGGACCTACTGGGAGGGGCTGCGGCTGAACGTGGTCGCCTCGGCCAACCACCGGCGCAAGTGGTGGGAGCCGATCGTCGTGGTGGCCTGCATCCCGGTGTTCTCCTTCCTGGAGGGCTGGGGCGGGCTGCGGGGGCTGATCAAGTTCCTCAAGCGCGAGGAGAACAAGTTCGTCGTCATCGCCAAGCCGGCCTGATCGGAAGTCACGACCGTTGAAGCGCCCTGCCATCTTCATCCTGCCGACCGTCGTCGTCGCCGTCACCGTGGCGGTCCCCGTGGTGTGGGGAGACCACCCGATCCGGTTCGACCACCAGCGGCCCACCACCGTCCACCTCGCCGCCCCCACCGAGCAGGGCCGGGTCTGGGGCTTCGGCAAGGACACCCCGCCGGTCGAGGACACCGGCCCCAAGGTGGCCCGTCCGTGGAAGAAGGGCAGCCCCGAGTGGGGCGTGCAGGTGTACTGGCTGGACGACCCGGCGGACCCGGACAACTTCGTCCAGGGCAAGGTCGACCGCATCGTCAAGTACGTGGTCGGGCTGAACGCCAACTCCCTGTCGGTGACGTTCCCGTACTACACCACGGGTACCAAGTCGAACGCCGTCGCCGCCCGGCCGACCACGCCCACCCCGGAGCGCCTCGCCCTGCTGCTGGACGCCGCCCACCGGGCGGGTCTGCGCACCACCGTGCGTCCGATCATGGACGAGGACGTGTTCGACTACGTCCACACCCTCAAGTGGCGCGGCAACATCACGCCGACCGACCGGGACGCCTGGTTCGCCAGCTACGCCGCCTTCCTGGCGCCGTACCTGAAGACCGCCCAGGAGCACTCCGTGGCGGAGTTCACCCTCGGCACCGAGTTCAACTCGCTGGAGGGCGACCCGCGCTGGCAGGGCCTGGTCGACGAGGCCAGGAAGGCCTTCCACGGCGAGCTGGCGTACGACGCGAACTTCGACAACTGGGCCAAGGGCCCGATCGCGGTACCCGTCGACGCGACGGGCGCGGACGCCTACCCGCCGGCCAAGAACTCCGACGACGACGCCCCGATCGCCGACCTGAAGGCCAGCTGGAACGCCTGGCTCGACAAGCGCAGCACCGGCCCGCAGCCGACCACCAAGCTCACCGAGGTGGGCATCCCGGCGCAGAAGGGCGCGTACAAGACACCCGGTGAGTACTACAAGAAGACCGAGGTGAACGAGGCCGTCCAGGCCACCTGGTTCACCGCGGTCTGCCAGGTCGCCCAGGAGCGCAAGCTGCGCGGGGTGTACTTCTGGTCGCTGTACTTCGGCATCGACCCGACCCTGCCGGTCACCCCGGACACCCCGCGGATGGACTACGCCGGGCGCCCGGGCTCCGAGAAGGCGATCCGCGACTGCTTCGCGCAGACGTACCAGATCCCGCAGCCGTAGCGGGCCCGGCGCAGGTCCGCTACGGCTGGGGATCGGCGCAGGTCCGCTACGGCTGGGGCTCGGCCGGGTGCTCGCCGGCGCCCTGGGTCCCCTTGGCGGTCGGCGTCCGGGTCGGCTTGGCCGGGGTCGGCTTACCTGACGGCCGGGTGCTCGCCGTCGCCGTCGGCGTCGGTGTCGGCGTGGGGGTGGGGGTGGGCGTCGGGGTGGAACTCGGCGCCGCGGTCGGGGTCGGTGCGGGCGCCGACCCGGCCGGGGACTGCGGCTGGGCCCCGGACAGCCCGTCCGCGATCTGCTTCTCCAGCCACGGGGTCACGAACCGCATGCCGGCCGGGGTCAGGTGCACCCCGTCGTTGGCCGGGGTGACCCAGTGGCCGTCCTTGTCCTTCCACACGCAGGTGTCGTACGGGCAGTAGAAGGTGTCGAGGTCGACCAGCCGGACGGTGCCGCCGGCGGCCTTCACGAAGTCGCCGACCTGCTGGTTGAAGCAGGTGCCCCAGGTCTTGCTGATGGCGCCGTTCTCGACGCGCTCGTTCATCAGCAGCACCCGGGCGGCGGGCGCCCGCCGGCGGACCTGCTCGACGGCCTGGGTGAGCTCGGTGCGGTACCGGCTGCGGTAGTCGTCGTCGCAGGGGCTGAGCCAGGTGCCGTCCAGGTACTGCTCGGCGGCGTCCCAGCCGAGGTGGATCACCACGGCCTCCGGCGCGGCGGAGGCGATCTGGCGGTCCCACTCGGCCGCCCGGTTCCGGCAGTCGGAGCTGGTCTCGAACTCCGTCCCGGAGACGGTGCGCACCTTGTCCGGGTCGAACACCCCGCAGCCGCTGATGCCGCCGTCGACCACCCGGTAGCGGTCGCCGTCCCGGTACAGGCCGGTGGCGAGGTCCTGGGCGAAGGAGTCGCCGAGCACCAGGACCAGCGGCTTGCCGCTCGGTCCGGACCGCATGTCGTGGGTGACCCAGGCCGGCAGGTACCAGGCCCCGGCGGTGGCCACCGCGGTGGTGACGGCCAGCAGCGGGATGGCTGGGAAGGCCCGCCAGCGCAGCACCCGCAGCTTCTCGGTCGCGGTGTGCAGCAGCCAGGCCAGCACCCAGGAGACCGGGCCGCCGATCAGCAGCAGCTTCTGCGGCGAGATGTCGTCGACGTAGTGCTGCAGCAGCCAGTACACCGGCAGATGGAGCAGGTAGAGGCTGTACGAGATGGTGCCGGTGAGCCGCAGCGGCGGAAGTGACAGCAGCCGCACCAGGGGGCCGCGGTCGCGGCAGAGCGAGGCGGTCAGCACGGCGGCGAGCGCGGCGACCAGGGCCAGTCCGCCCTCGTACAGCCAGGGTTCGTGGTAGGTGCCGACGGACAGGCTGGCCCAGACCAGGCCGCCGAGGGCCGCCGTGCCGACCAGGGTGGGCACGGCGGTGCCGCCGCGGCGGGCCGAACGGGGGGCGTCGGTGGTGGCACGGGCCTTGCGGCGCTGCCACAGGTAGACCCCGAAGGCGGCGGTGGCCCCGGCCGCGAAGCCGACGGCGCGGGTCTCGGTGCCGAGGTAGAGACGGTCGCTGTTGCCGCCGTTCCACATCAGCGGGGCGACGAGCGCGGAGGCCGCGAACAGGACGGCGGTGGCGATGCCGGTGGCGCGCAGCGAGCGGCGGCACAGGCCGAAGACCATCAGGAGCAGCAGCGGCCAGACCGCGTAGAACTGCTCGGTGATGCTGAGTGACCACATGGCCGCCAGCGGATCGATCGAGGCGAAGTGCTGCCAGTAGGCGTCGCCGCGGGACAGCTGGGCCCAGTTGGCGATCTGGGCGAGCGTGGCGAGCGCCTGCGGGCGCAGGTCCCGGACGTCCCGGAGCGGGCTGACCAGGGCGGACAGTCCGACGACCAGGATGATGGTGGCGAGCAGTCCGGGCAGCAGCCGCTTGGCGCGGCGGCGGTAGAAGACCCCGAGTCGGATGCCGTCGGTGCGGTCCAGCTCGCGGATCAGTACCAGGCTGACCAGGAAGCCGGAGAGCACGAAGAAGACGTCCACGCCGAACAGGCCGTTCTGGAACCAGTCGGTGTGGTAGAGCAGCACGGAGGCGATCGCGAGGCCGCGCAGCCCGTCGACCGCCTTGAAACGGACCGAGGGCGGCAGCGGGCCGCGCGGTACGGGGGGCGGCGCGGGGATCGCGTAGCGGCTGGAGGTCGGGGCCTCTATGCCCCGAGCCTCGCGCATGTCCTGGAGCGTCGGGCCGCTTCCGGGCATGCTGAGGCCGGGCCCGTCGTCCATGTGGTGGGTCCCCCCGGTCGATCGACTGTCGCGACGTGTCGAAGACATGTCTTGATCTGTGGTTTATATCAAAAGACGCCTGTTGATCGTCTGCCTGTCACCGGGGTGGGGGAGGGGCCGGTGAACCGCTGCCGGGCCCTCAGAACGCCATGGTGTAGACCATCAGGTCCATCCCCGGGTACGGGGCCCAGTCGCGTTCGGGGGTGCGGCGGAAGCCGACCCGCTCGTAGACGCGGTGGGCGGCGGTCATCTCGGGGCGGGTGGAGAAGGCCATGCCGGTCAGGCCGAGTTCGCGGGAGCGGGCGACGCAGGCGCGGACCAGGGCCTCGCCGACGCCGCGGCCGCGGGAGGCGGCGGCGGTGGCGAGCATCCGGATCTCGCCCTCCTGAGGGGTGGCGATGTCGGCCCACTCGGTGCCGCCGACGGCGAAGGTCACGCAGCCGAGGACCTGCTCGTCGGCCCCGTCGACGGCGACCAGGAGCTCGGCCTCGCGGGAGCGCCGCCCGGCGTCGCGGAGCAGCTCGACGTAGTCGCTCGTGGGCTTGGTGTAGCCATCGCCGACGAAGGCCTCGACGGTGATCCGGCCCGCGTCTTCGAGGTCCCGGGGGAGGGCGTGGCGGATGAGGTAGTCCATCGGGCCAGTGTGCCGGAACCCGGTACGGCGACCGGCCCGGGGGCCGGGCGGAGCGGCAGGTCAGCGGCGTCGGCGGCGCGGGCCGGGGACGCGGCCGGGGCGCCGTGCAGCCGGTCGGCGCGGTGCGGGTCGGCCGGGTAGCCGCCGGGCCGGTGGTAGTTGTCGCGGCCGGCCGCGGGGCCGCGGGAGAGCTCGCGGCCGATCAGGGTGCCGAGCAGGCCGAAGCCGCCGACCGCGCCGACCAGGGCGAGTGCGCTTGCGAGGGTGCCGGATTCCATGGCCACCACTGTGGCCGGGCGGTGCCGGGGCCGACGAGTGGCAGGAACGCCGGGTTGCCTCGAAATCCTGCCAGCCGGGGCTTCCCGGCGCCCGGCCCGGCGGGGCATCCTGGGCGGCATGCTGAGGAACGTGGTCGCGGTGGTGCTGGAGGAGGTCCACCCGTTCGAACTGGGCGTGGCCTGCGAGGTGTTCGGCCTGGACCGCACCGCGGACGGGCTGCCCGGCTACGACTTCGCGCTGGCCGGCGCCCACCCCGGGCCGCACGCCACCCACTCCGGGTTCACGGTGGACGTCCCGTACGGCCCGGAGCGGCTGGCCGACGCGGACCTCGCGGTGGTCACCGCCTCGGGGATCCGCGACAGCTACCCGGAGCCGCTGCTGGCGGCGCTGCGCGCGGTGGTGGCGCGCGGCGGCCGGGTGCTGTCCATCTGCAGCGGCGCCTTCGTGCTGGGCGCCGCCGGGCTGCTGGACGGCCGCCGCTCCACCACCCACTGGCGGCACACCGACGACCTGGCCCGCCGCTTCCCGGGGACGGCGGTGCAGCCGGACGTGCTGTACGTGGACGACGACCCGGTGGTCACCTCGGCCGGTACGGCGGCCGGCATCGACGCCTGCCTGCACCTGGTGCGCAAGTTCCAGGGCGCCGAGGTGGCCCGGGGGATCGCCCGCCGGATGGTGGTGGCGCCGCACCGGGAGGGCGGGCAGGCGCAGTTCGTGAACCGCCCGCTGCCGGAGGGCGGCGGCGACTCGCTGGGCCCGCTGCTGGACTGGATGCGCCACCACCCGGACCAGGAGGCGACCGTCGAGCAGCTGGCCGCCCGGGCGCACATGTCGCCGCGCACCTTCGCCCGGCGCTTCCAGCAGGAGACCGGCACCACCCCGCACCGCTGGCTGGTGGGGCAGCGGGTGCTGCTGGCCCAGCGGCTGCTGGAGTCCACCACCGAGTCGGTGGACGTGATCGCGGCCCGCTGCGGCTTCGGCAACGCCGCGGCGCTGCGGCACCACTTCGGGCGCCGGCTGGGCACCACGCCGCTGGCCTACCGCCGCGGCTTCGCGGACCCGGCGGTCGGGCGGTGACCCGACGGCTGGTGGCCCGACGACTGCCGACCCGACGCCTGGCGACCCGTCAGTCGCCCTCGCCCGTCAGGTGGTCGACGGCGTTCCAGCGGTCCGGCCGCAGCCGCCCGTCCTGGGCCCGCCACAGGCTGGTGGAGCAGTTGTGCACCGCCCCGAGTTCGATGAGCTGCTGCTCGGTGAGCCGGTCCAGCGCGTAGCGCAGCATCAGCACCGTGCAGTCGTGAGCGACCAGCAGGACGGGCCGGCCGGCCTCCTCCTCGCAGACGTCCCGCAGCAGGCTGCGCACCCGCAGGGCGACGTCGGCCCAGGACTCGCCGCCGGGCGGGCGGTAGTACAGCTCGCCCATCTTGCGCCGCCGGGCTGCCTCCTCCGGGTGCTTGGCCTCGATGGCGGCCTTGGGCAGCATCTCCAGGATGCCGAGTTCGCGGTCGCGCAGCCGCTCGTCGTAGCGGACGGCCAGGGTGACGGGCACGGCGCCGAGGCCGGCGGCCTGGGCGAGCGCGATCCGGGCGGTCTCGGCGGTGCGCACGTACGGCGAGCACCAGACGCTGCGCGGGCGGTCGGTGCTGGGCAGGGCGGCCCACCAGCGGCCGAGGGCCTGGGCCTGCCGCTGGCCGCGCAGGGACAGCGGGATGTCGGCGTCCCGGCTGCTGATCGGGACGCTGAGCGCGCCGACGGCCTCGGCCAGCTGGAACTCGACGTTGGCGGTGGACTCGCCGTGCCGGGTGGCGATCAGCACGGACGGCAGCCGGGTGGCCGCCGCCGGGCGGTGGGCGGTGACGTGGGGGTGGTGCTGGTGTTGGGGGTTCTGGTGCTGGGAGGACTGGTGTTGGGTGGCCTGGTGCTGGGTGGACTGGTGCTGGCCGTTGAGGGTGGTGCCGAGTTCTGCCATGGCCGCGAGCTCCCCGTGGGTCGATCAGGTTCCGGCCGGATGCCGGTCCGGTCTGGTGGTGCCCGGCGTGCACGCCTGTTCATACATATGATCGCGCCGCCTCCTCCAGTGTTCACGGAGAAGGCGGCGCGATCACAGGGCGCGCGCACGGCCAATCAGTGCGCCGCTACGGGCTCCGGCGCGTTCTCCCGCTCGTCGCCGCCGGCCTCGGCGCTGTAGTCGGAGGGCTTGGTCTCGTCCGGGCCGTCGGGCGTCCTGAGCGCCCGCAGCACCAGGGTGAGCACCACCGAGACGATCAGGTTGAGCACGAAGGCGGTCAGGCCGATGTAGCCGATCTCGCCGATGCCGGGGATCTCGGCCGCGTTGCCGCCGAAGTGCTTGGTGGCCGGGCTGGCCAGCCCGTACGCCTGCCAGGTGCCGTAGCCCATGCCCGCCGCCCAGCCGGCGAACAGCGCCCAGTGGTGGAACCAGCGGGTGAACAGGCCGCCGACGATCGCCACGAAGGTCTGCAGGATCCACAGGCCGCCCAGCAGCTGGAGGTTGATCGCGGCCTGCTTGTCCATGCCGAGCACGAAGACCAGCGCGCCGACCTTGACCAGCAGCGAGACCAGCTTGGCGACCCGGGTCTCGTCGGCCGGGGTGGCGGCGGGCTTGAGCCACTCCTTGTAGACGTTGCGGGTGAACAGGTTGGCCGCGGCGATGGACATGATGGCGGCCGGCACCAGCGCGCCGATCCCGATCGCGGCGAAGGCCACGCCGGTGAACCAGTCCGGGAACATGTTCGCGAACAGCTGCGGCACCGAGAGCTGGGCGTTGTAGCCCTTGACGCCGCTGCCCACGCCCGCCGCGATCGCCATGAAGCCGAGCAGCGCCAGCAGCCCGAGCATCAGCGAGTACGCGGGCATGATCGCCATGTTGCGGCGCACGGTGTTGCGGGACTTGGAGGCCAGCACGCCGGTCACCGAGTGCGGGTACATGAACAGCGCCATCGCCGAGCCGATCCCCAGCGTGGCGTACGTCCACTGCTTGTTGTCCGGGAGGGTCAGCCCGCCGGCCTTGGCCTGCTTGAAGTGCGCCGCCGCCGCGTCGAAGATGTGCCCGTAACCGCCCAGGCGCAGCGGGATGTAGATCACCGCGACGATGATCACGATGTAGACCAGGGCGTCCTTGACGAAGGCGATCAGCGCCGGGGCGCGCAGGCCGGAGGAGTAGGTGTAGGCGGCCAGCACGCCGAAGGCCAGGAACAGCGGCAGGTCCTTGACGAACCAGTTGGCGTCCGCCCCGCCGCCGAGGCCGAGCACGTCCAGCACCGCCTGGATGCCGACCAGTTGCAGGGCGATGTACGGCATGGTGGCCAGGATCCCGGTCAGCGCGATGACCAGGGACAGCGGCCGCGAGCCGTAACGGCCGCGGACGAAGTCGGCCGGGGTGACGTAGCCGTGCACCCGGGAGACCGACCAGAGCCGGGGCAGGAACAGGAAGACCAGCGGGTAGGCGATGATCGTGTACGGCACCGCGAAGAAGCCGGCCGCGCCGGTCGCGTACACCGCGGCCGGGACGGCCACGAAGGTGTAGGCGGTGTAGAGGTCGCCGCCGAGCAGGAACCAGGTCACCCAGGTCCCGAAGCTGCGCCCGCCCAGGCCCCACTCGTCCAGGTGGGCCGCGTCGTCCGCGCGGCGCCAGCGGGAGGCGAGGAAGCCCATCACGGTGACCAGCAGGAAGAACAGCACGAAGACCACGAGGGCCGGCACGTTGACGTCCTTCATCGCGCACCGCCCTTGCGGGCCGCGCTGCGGGCCTTCTCGTCCCGGTTGATCAGCAGGTAGGCGGCGACGGTGAAGACGGCCGACACCGGCACCCAGAGCAGCTGGTACCAGTAGAAGAACGGCATCCCGGCCACCGCCGGGTCGGTCTTGTCGTAGGAGGAGACCCAGAGCATCGCCACGATCGGCACGAGCAGGGCGAGTCCGGCGAGCACCCGCTCGGGGGTCACGGCCGGGACGGGACTCCCGGCCGGCTCGGGCATGACAGCTTCGCTGGGGGCTTGGTCAGACGGCATCTTCTGCTCCGCTCCGGAGGGTTCCGTCGGCGCCGCAGCCCCGGAGGTGCCGGGCACCCCCGTGAGCCCGCCGGGCAGCACCATCGGTGATCGGCAGTCAGTACGGCTGCGCAATCTAGAGCATGGGGTGATCCATGTCACCCGATATGACGCAACTTCCCGCCATCCGGACGCGAACGGGCACCGGCGCGCGGGTCGCGCACGCCGGTGCCCGTGGTGAGAGAGGAGGGGCCCGTCCGGGGCACACGCCTCGGACGACTGTCCCGGACGGCCGCCCCGGACCGCTACTCCGGCCGCTGGAGCCGGGTGATGAACTTGTAGCGGTCGCCGCGGTAGATCGAGCGCACCCACTCGACCGGGTCGCCGTCCGCGTCGAAGGAGTGCCGGGAGAGCTGGAGCATCGGCAGGCCCAGGTCGGAGCCGAGCAGGCCGGCCTCCCGCGGGTTGGCGAGGGTGGTCTCGATGGTCTCCTCGGCCTCGGCCACGGTGACCCCGTAGACCTCGCGCAGCGCCGCGTACAGCGAGTTGTGCTTGGCCAGGTTGCGCCGCAGGGCGGGGAAGCGCTTGGCGGAGAGGTGGGCGACCTCGATGGCCATCGGGTCGCCGTTGGCCAGGCGCAGCCGCTCGATCCGCAGCACCCGGCCGCCGGGCTTGATGTCGAGCAGCGGGGCGAGCCGGTCGTCGGCGGTGATGTAGCCGATCTCGATCAGCCGGGAGGTGGGCTCCAGGCCCTGGGCGCGCATGTCCTCCGTGTAGGAGGTGAGTTGCAGCGCCTGGGCGACCTTGGGCTTGGCCACGAAGGTGCCCTTGCCCTGGATGCGCTCCAGCCGGCCCTCGACGACGAGTTCCTGGAGGGCCTGGCGCACGGTGGTGCGCGAGGTGTCGAACTGGGCGGCCAGCGCGCGCTCGGGCGGGACCGGGGTGCCCGCGGGCTGGGTCTCGGTGAGCTGGAGGAGGTGGCGCTTGAGGCCGTAGTACTTGGGGACGCGCGCGGTCGGATCTGCGCCGGTCTGCGTCGGGAGGTTCTTCACCTCGGGGTCGTCGGCCTGGGCGGTGGATCCCCCGTCGCTGCTCATCGGACCTGTTCTCCCGCTTCTCGCGGGGCCTTCTACCGCCCCGCCACATCGTTAACGGACCACATCGTTGCATGTATGGCTACGGAACGAATACCTCATCACGCGATGAACGATGTGCGGTGTCGGCTTGATAACGGGTGGTCGAGATCGGTCGAACAGCCGTTGACAGGCCCATTGGTCTAGGCCAAGCTCCAGGCATCTGGTCTACACCACTAGGCCGGTAACGATGAATCCCCCCACCCGCTCGAAGGGGTCCGCGGCACCTTTCCTCCCGCTTTGCGTGGGTCTGCCGCAGCCGCCCGACGGGGGTAACCCAGGCATCCCTCAGGAGGATGGCGTGAAGCGTCAGCTCATCGCGGCGGTCGGCGTCGCAGCAATGGTCGTCGGTCTCGCGGCCTGTGGCTCGGACGGCAAGAAGGACGACGGCGGTTCCTCGTCCTCCACGTCGGCCGACCGGTACAAGGGCAAGACGCTCAAGGTGTGGACCATGACCGGCTCCGCCCCCAAGGGCTGGACCGACTCGGTCAAGGCCGAGTTCGAGAGCACCTACCCGGGCTCCAAGGTCGACTTCCAGGCCCAGGAGTGGACCGACATCGGCCCGAAGATCACCGCCGCCCTGTCCGAGGGCTCGGTCGACGTCCTGGAGCTGGGCAACACCCAGACCTCCGGCTACGCCGCCACCGGCGGTCTGCTCGACATCACCAAGGACAAGTCCGCGCTGGGTGGCGACGCTTGGGCCGCCAACCAGAACGAGGCCGCGATGCTGGACGGCAAGCAGTACGCCGCCCCGTGGTGGGTCTCCAACCGCGTGGTCGCCTACAACAAGGACCTCTGGAAGGCCGCCGGCCTGACCGACGCGCCGAAGACCCTGGACGAGTTCTACGCCGACCTGGACAAGCTCAAGGCCACCCCGGGCGTCGTCGACCCGATCTACCTGCCGGGCCAGGAGTGGTACACCTACTTCGGTCTGCTCACCGGCGAGGGCGGCAAGATCGCCAAGCAGGAGGGCGGCAAGTGGGTCGGCGGCCTGGAGTCGCCCGAGGCGCAGCGCGCCTTCGAGACCTACAAGACGCTGCAGAGCCACTCGCTCACCGGTCCGAAGGACAAGGACGAGGCCACCCCGCAGCAGAAGGACGTCTTCGCCAAGGGCAACGTCGGCACCATGATCGCCCTCGGCTGGGAGCTCCCGCTGGAGAAGGAGATGCCGAAGGACAAGATCGGCTTCTTCCCGATCCCGGGCAAGACCGCCGACAAGCCCTCCGGCGTCTTCATCGGCGGCTCGAACCTCGCGATCTCCGCGCAGAGCAAGAACACCGCCATGGCGAAGGACTTCCTGAAGATCGCCCTCAACGACAAGAACGAGGGCATGGTCGCCGCGGCCGGCAACATCCCGAACAAGCCGGCGCTGAACAGCCAGCTCACCGGTGACTTCGCGAAGGCCGCCCAGGCCGCCACCGCGGTCGGCGGGATCACCCCGAACACCCCGAACTGGGCCAGCGTCGAGAACACCCCGAACCCGATCAAGGACTTCCTGACCGCGGTCCTCCAGGGCGCCGACTACGCGTCCACCGCGAAGAAGTACGACGACGAGATCGCCAAGCGGCTCAACCAGAAGAACTAGTGCATCGAGCGGCGTCGCTCACCGGCCCCCGGCGGG
Organism: Kitasatospora sp. NPDC028055; assembly: GCF_040637885.1. Taxonomy (NCBI): domain Bacteria; kingdom Bacillati; phylum Actinomycetota; class Actinomycetes; order Kitasatosporales; family Streptomycetaceae; genus Kitasatospora; species Kitasatospora sp. NPDC028055. The sequence continues at coordinate 57,584 of NZ_JBEZXE010000012.1, forward strand.
GGGCCGGTGGGCGGCGCCCGTCCGTCGTGGCCGGGCTGTGAGGAAGTGAGAACGATGGCTGTGCATTCGGACCGGGTGCGGACGCAGTCCCCGGAGTCAGGGGAGGCTGTGGTGGCCGAGATTGACACCAGTGCCGCCGGCGGCGGAGCCAGGGGCACCGCGCCGAAGGGCACCAGACCCGCGAGCGGCCCCGGTCTCGGCGCCCGCTCCGCGCCGTACCTGCTGCTGCTGCCGGCCATCGTGGCGACCATCGTCCTGCTCGGCTGGCCGCTGCTGAAGACCTTCCTGCTGTCGTTCCAGAACCTCAACCGGCGCCAGCTGGTGATGCACCTGACCGAGTGGACCGGCTTCGACAACTACAAGGACCAGCTGAGCGACCCGGAGTTCTGGTCGGTCACCGGTCGCACCGTCGTCTTCACCCTGGTCAACGTGGTGCTGATCATGGTCGGCGGCACCCTGGTCGGCCTGCTGCTCAACCACCTCGGCAAGAAGATGCGCCTGGCGCTGTCGATCGCCCTGCTGATGGCCTGGGCGATGCCCGTGGTCGCCGCCACCACCGTCTACACCTGGCTGTTCGACGAGCAGTGGGGCGTCGTCAACTGGGGCCTGGACAAGCTCGGTTGGCACTCGATGGCGAACTACAACTGGATGAGCGACGAGTACTCGACCTTCTTCGTCGTCATCCTGCTGATCGTCTGGCAGTCCATCCCCTTCGTGGCGTTCAACATGTACGCCGGCCTGACCACCATCCCCAAGGAGCTCTACGAGGCCGCCCGGATGGACGGCGCCGGCTCCTCGAAGATCTTCAGCTCGGTGATCTTCCCGAACCTGAAGCCCTTCTTCCTGGCCACGACCTTCCTGGAGGTCATCTGGGTGTTCAAGTCCTTCACCCAGATCTACGCGATCAACGGCGGCGGCCCCGAGAAGCTCACCCGGACCCTGCCCGTGCACGCCTTCCTGGAGGGCCAGGGCAGCCAGCACTACGGCGTCGGTGCCGCGATCGCGGTGCTCACCATCCTGATGCTGGGCGTCCTGATGGCCTACTACTTCCGCATCGTGATCAAGCAGGAGGACGAGCTGTGAGGCGCTCTCTCTTCGGACGTACCTGGCCGAACGTGATCGCGGTCGTCCTCGTCGTCTTCTTCATCTTCCCCGTCTACTGGATGATCGCGACCGCGTTCAAGCAGAACCGCGACATCATCAGCAAGACGCCGGTCTTCCTGCCCCTCGACGCGACCTTCGAGCACTTCACCACCGCGGTGGACGCGCCGAACTTCTGGACGTACGTCACCAACAGCATCACCGTCACCGTCGGCGCGGTGCTGATCTCGCTGGTGATCGCGACCCTGGCGTCCTTCGCCGTCGCCCGGATGAAGTTCCGCGGCCGCAAGAGCTTCGTGCTGGTCATCATGCTGGCCCAGATGGCGCCCTGGGAGGTCATGACCGTCGGCGCCTACATGATCACCCGCGACAACGACATGCTGAACAGCCTGCTGCCGTTGACGTTCTTCTACATGATGATGATCCTGCCCTTCACCATCTGGACGCTGCGCGGCTTCATCGCCGCGGTGCCGAAGGAGCTGGAGGAGTCGGCCATGGTGGACGGCTGCACCCGCACCCAGGCCTTCGTGAAGGTGATCTTCCCGCTGCTGGCCCCGGGCCTGATGTCGACCTCGCTGTTCGGCTTCATCACGGCCTGGAACGAGTTCCCGCTCGTCCTGTGGCTGAACAAGGAGCAGGGCAAGACCCTCCCGCTCTGGCTGACCTCCTTCAAGACGGCCTTCGGCAACGACTGGGGCGCCACCATGGCGGCCTCCACGATGTTCGCCGTCCCCGTGCTGATCCTGTTCGTCTTCCTCCAGCGCAAGGCGGTCGGTGGTCTGACCGACGGCGCCGTGAAGGGCTGAGCCACCGTGAGCATCCTCGTACCCACCGCCCCGGACAGCGACCAGCTCCACCGGGACGCCCTGACCGTCCTCCAGCCCGGCTTCGTCGGCACCGAGCCGCCCGCCTGGCTGCGCCGCCACCTGGCCGCCGGGCTCGGCTCGGTCGCGCTGTTCGACCGCAACGTGGTCGACCTCGACCAGCTGTCCGCCCTCACCGGCGCGCTGCGCGCGGAGAACCCCGACCTCCTGATCGCGATCGACGAGGAGAGCGGCGACGTCACCCGCCTGGAGGCCGGCTCCGGCTCGTCCTGGCCGGGCAACCTCGCCCTCGGCGCGATCGACGACCCGGCGCTGACCCGGGACGTCGCCCGCGAGCTGGGCCGGGCGCTGGCCGCGGCCGGCGTCAACTACAACTGGGCGCCCACCGCGGACGTCAACTCCAACCCGCGCAACCCGGTCATCGGCGTGCGCTCCTTCGGCGCCGACCCCGAGCTGTGCGCCCGGCACACCGCGGCCTGGGTGGAGGGCCTGCAGTCGGCCGGCGTGGCCGCCTGCTCCAAGCACTTCCCCGGCCACGGCGACACCGCGGTGGACTCGCACCACGGCCTGCCGGTGATCGACGTCGACCTGGACGTGCTGCGCACCCGCGACCTGATCCCGTTCCAGGCCGCGATCGCGGCCGGCACCAAGGCCGTGATGACCGCCCACATCATGGTCCCGGCGCTGGACCCGAAGCTGCCCGCGACCCTGAGCCCGACCGTGCTGCGCGACCTGCTGCGCGCCGCCCCGGCCGACGGCGGCCTCGGCTACCAGGGCCTGATCGTCAGCGACGCGATCGAGATGGGCGCCATCGCCGACACCTTCGGGATGGGCGAGGGCACCGTGCTGGCGCTGGCGGCCGGCGCGGACGCGATCTGCGTCGGCGGCGGGCTGGCCGACGAGGAGACCGTGCTGATGCTGCGCGACGCCATCGTGGCGGGCGTGCGCTCCGGCCGGCTCACCGAGGAGCGGCTGGCGGACGCCGCCGACCGGGTCCGGGCGCTGGGCAGCTGGGGCCGGATCGCGGCCCAGGGCGAGCAGGCCGAACCGGACCTCGCGGTGGGCCTGCGGGCCGCGCGCCGGGCGCTCAAGGTGGTCCGGGCGCCGGGCCGCGAGGTGCTGCCGGTGAGCGAGCGCCCGTACGTGGCCTCGTTCTCGGACGAGCCGAACATCGCGGTCGGCGACGTGACCCCGTGGGGCGTGGCCGGCATGCTGGCCGACCGCTTCCCGGGCACCCGCACCCGTGCGGTGTCCGCGGCCGAGGCCGCGCCGGAGCTGCTGGAGGCCCTGGTCGCCGAGCTGGTGGCGGGGGCGCAGGGCCGCCGCCTGGTGCTGGTGGTCCGGGACGCCCACCGGCACGCCTGGATGGCCGCCGCGCTGGCCCGTCTGGTGGCGGCCCGGCCGGACGCCGCGGTGGTGGAGATGGGGCTGCCCCAGTCCGAGCCGGTCGGCGCGCTGTACATCGCCACCCACGGCGCCGCCCGGGTCTGCGGGCTGGCGGCCGTGGAGGTGCTCACCGGGCAGCCGGGAGCGGTCGGCTGAGACCGTACGGACGCCGCCGGCCGCAGCCGGGGGCGTCCGCCGACGGGCCCGTCATGCGCATGTCGCATGGCGGGCCCGTCGCGTTTCCCCGGTGTCGACCCGGGCGTCCGCCGAATGACCGTGCTCCCTCAAGACAGCCTTAAATCCACCTTAAGTCCCACTGAGGGTGACAGCCCGACGACTGATCGCCACGCGGTACAACGGGTCGGCAACAGCCTTGGTAACAAGGCCTGTTGGCCGTTGACACCACAGTTGGTCTAGGCCAGAGTCCATGCAACCGGTTCGAAATCGAACTCACCGGTTGTGGTATTGCGCCCTCCTCGAAGCTCTTCGCCGCCCCCGCCAGGACTCTCCGCCGCGGGCGCCAATCACGCTGTCGGCGGGCACCACCGTTCTTGGACAACCCTCGGAGGATGGCGTGAAGAAGCGTCAGCTCGTTTCGACGCTCGGGATCGTGGCGCTGGCCGTCGCACTGACGGCCTGTTCCTCGACCGGATCACCCTCGGGCGACGGCCGGAGCTCCGCCGCGGATCCGAAGGCCGCCGCCGGCACCGTCACCGTCTGGCTGATGGACGACGCCCAGAAGAACTGGCCGGACCTGGTCCAGCGGGTCAACGACGAGTTCGCGGCGAAGTACCCCAAGGTCGCCCTCAAGCTGGTCTACCAGGGCTGGGCCGACAAGGTCGGCAAGCTCGACAAGGCGATCGCCGACGGCAACGCCCCCGACGTGGTCGAACTCGGCAACACCGAGACGATGAAGTACGTGCTCTCCGGCGCGCTGGCCCCGGTGGACCGCACCACCTTCGACAACTCCGACAGCTGGATCAAGGCGCTCGCCAACACCTGCACCTACCAGGACAAGCTGTGGTGCGTGCCCTACTACGCGGGCGCCCGGGTCGCGGTCTACAACTCCACCGTCTTCCAACAGGCCACCGGCAGCGCGGAGTTCCCCAGGACCGAGGGCGAGCTGATGACCGCCCTGGACAAGATCGCGGACAAGAACAGATCGGACCGCACCTTCTCCCCGCTCTACCTGCCCGGGCCGTACTGGTACGCCGCGATGAGCTACGTGGCCGCGTACGGCGGCAGCATCGCCAAGTTCGACAGCTCCGGCAACTGGCACGGCACCCTGCACGACGCCAAGTCCCAGCAGGGCATCAGCCACTTCGTGGACCTCGTCCGCAAGTACAACAAGGGCGACCTGACGCAGAACGAGCAGAACCAGTTCGAGGCGATGGCGCGCGGGCACGCCGCGTCCTTCTACGGCAACGGCTTCGAGGCCGCCAGCGTGATCGCGCCGGTCACCGGTGACTCGGGCCTCAAGGACAGCGTCAAGGTCGCCACCATGCCCGGCCCGGACGGCAAGCCGCTGCCCACCTTCATCGGCGGCTCGGACCTCGCCGTCACCGCCAAGTCCCAGCAGGCGGCGCCGGCCGCCGACTGGATCCGGATGTTCACCAGTACCAAGTCCGAACAGGCGCTGGCCGACAAGGACATCCTGCCGAACAACCTCAACCAGCTGAACCCGTTGAAGAACAAGCCCAACACCGCCGCCGCGGCCAACGCCGTCCCGGACGCCTGGTTCACCCCGCTCGCCCCCGGCTGGGGCGCGGTCGAGAAGCAGAAGATCATCCCCGACATGCTGACCGCGATCCTCAAGGGCAAGTCCGTCGACCAGGCCACCAAGGACGCCGACGCGGCGATCGACCAGCTGATCAACAACCCGTCCTGACACCCGGTCCGCCCGCCGCCCCCGCCCGCCCCCGTCCACCCTCCGGTTCGGGGGTGCCGCGGCGGGGGCCCACTCGTAGGATTGCCCAGCAGGAATCGCAGCGAGTGTGCGGACTCGCCGCCGTAGAGGTCCCCGTCGGGCAGCCCGCCCGGGCGGGGTCGACCCATCTCATCGGAGGCAATCCAGATGTCCGACCCGCAGACTGTTTCCGTCCCCGGCCGGATCATGGCGGCGGAGATGGCCGAGCAGCCGGCCGTCCTCCAGCGCATCCTCGACGAGGGAGCCCCGAAGATCCGCGAGATCGCGGCCGGGATCGCCGCCCGCAGTCCGCGCTTCGTCCTGCTGACCGCGCGCGGCACCTCCGACAACGCCGCGCTCTACGCCAAGTACCTGATCGAGATCCTGCTCGGCAAGCCGGCCGGCCTGACCTCGATGTCCACCACCACGGCGTACGGAGCCCGGCCCGACCTCACCGACGTCCTGGTGATCACCGTCAGCCAGTCCGGCGGCTCGCCGGACCTGGTCGCCTCCACCAAGGCCGCCCGCGAGGCCGGGGCGATCACCCTCGCCGTCACCAACAACCCCGACTCCCCGCTCGCCGAGGTGTCCGAGTTCCACATCGACGTGCTGGCCGGGCCGGAGAAGGCGCTGCCGGCCACCAAGACCTACACCGCCGAGTTGCTGGCGCTCTACCTCCTGGTCGAGGGCCTGCGCGGCGGGGACGGCTCGGCGGCCAAGGAGCTGCCGGGCCTGGCCGCCGGGGTGCTGGCCCGCCAGGCGGAGGTGAAGGCGCTGGCCGAGCGCTACCGTTTCGCCCAGCGCCTGGTCATCACCTCGCGCGGCTACGGCTACCCGACCGCCCGCGAGGCGGCGCTCAAGCTGATGGAGACCACCTACATCCCGGCCACCCCGTTCTCCGGCGCCGACCTGCTGCACGGGCCGCTGGCCATGGTGGACAACGTCTCGCCGGTGATCGCGATCGTCCCGGACGGCAAGGGCGGCGAGGCCCTCCAGCCGGTGCTGGACCGACTGCGGGGCCGCGGCGCGGACCTCGTGGTGATCGGCCAGCAGGCACAGGTGGACGCCGCCTCGGCGGGCTTCGCGCTGCCGGCCGGCGTGCCCGAGGAGGTCCAGCCGATCCTGGAGATCCTGCCGCTCCAGCAGCTCGCCTACGAGGTCACCATCGCCCGCGGCCAGGACCCGGACGCCCCGCGCGCCCTGGCCAAGGTCACCGAGACGCGCTGATATTCGCCCGCTCGCCTCCGGGGCGCTGTGACCCGGTGCCGACGGTCGTCGCTCCGATGCCCCTCGTTCCTCGGGGCCTCCTCGCTCCTCGCTTTCGGCACCGGCGCGCCCCTTCGGCTCGGGGCGGGGACTCGCCCGCTCGCCTCCGGGGCGCTCTGACCCGGTGCCGACGGTCGGCGGGCACTGCGCCACCTCCTTCGTCGGTGGCTTGGCCCTTCTCCCTTTCGGCACCGGCGCGCCCCTTCGGCTCGGGGCGGGGGCTCGCCGTTCGGGGACGGAACCGGCCCCCGTCCACAGGCTGTGGACGGGGGCCGGTTCGCTGAGCGGCGGAAACGGGTCCGGAAAGCACTACGGGCCACGGCGCCGACACGGGACCCTCAACCCATGCGGCACCGCAGCCCGGAGCTGTCGTCGGGCGCCGGTGTCGATCGAGGACTGTGCGGGGTCCTCGTTCGGCGGCGTCCGACCGAGGAGAAGCCGCGCGCGGTCAGGGCAGTTGCGCGGTGGGCCTCTCCTTGGTGCCCTTTCATTGTGGACTAGACCAATCTGGGTTGTCCAGGCAGCTCGGCGAATTGGTCTAAACAACTCCGGACAGTCATCCGGCGCCAGCGGACAGTCCGCCGAGCCCCCCACCGGGCCGCGGCGCTACGCTCGCCATGTGCCCTCGCTGAACGAACTCGTCCGCCGCCACACCACCCTGACCGGGGCCGACGTGGACTGGCTCCACATGCTGGTCTCGGAGTGGCAGCTGCTCTCCGACCTCTCCTTCGCCGACCTGGTGCTGTGGATCCCCACCTGGGACGGCATCCGCTACGTCTCGGTGGCACAGATGCGGCCCAACACCGGGCCGACCTCCTACCAGGACGACATGGTCGGCCACCTCGTCCCGCGCGGGCGCCGCCCCCTGCTGGACGCCGCCTTCGACGAGGGGCGGATCGTGCGCGAGGGCGATCCGGAGTGGCGCGAGGAGGTCCCGGTCCGGGTCGAGTCGATCCCGGTCCGGCGCGAGGGCAAGGTGCTCGGGGTGATCGCCCGCAACACCAACCTGCTGACCGTGCGCACCCCCAGCCGCCTGGAGCTCACCTACCTGCAGAGCGCATCCGACCTGGCCCAGATGATCGCGGCCGGCAGCTTCCCGTACCACGGCGTCGAGCAGGCCGACATGGACGCCGCCCCCCGGGTCGGCGACGGCCTGATCCGGGTGGACGCGGACGGCATCGTCACCTACGCCAGCCCCAACGCGCTCTCCGCCTACCACCGGCTCGGCCTCACCACCGACCTGGTCGGCAGCCACCTCGGCCGCGCCACCGCCGATCTCGCCCCGCCCTCCCGCTCGGCCGTCCACGAGGCGCTGGTGAAGCTGGCCAGCGGCTGGGCGCCCCGGCAGACCGAGGTGGAGGCGCAGGGGGGAGTGGTGACCCTGCGCGCGATCCCGCTCAAGCCGAAGGGGACGCTGACCGGCTCCCTGGTGCTCTGCCGGGACGTCACCGAGCTGCGCCGCCGTGACCGCGAGCTGATGACCAAGGACGCCACCATCCGGGAGATCCACCACCGGGTGAAGAACAACCTGCAGACGGTCGCCGCCCTGCTGCGGCTGCAGTCCCGCCGGATGGAGTCCGAGCCGGCCCGGGCCGCGCTGGACGAGGCGGTGCGCCGGGTCGGCTCGATCGCGATCGTGCACGAGACGCTCTCCCAGGCGCTGGACGAGCAGGTGGCCTTCGACGAGATCGCCGACCGGGTGCTGGCGATGGCGATGGAGCTGTCCCAGGACGGCCGGGTGGCGACCCGCCGCAGCGGAAGCTTCGGCATCCTCTCCGCCGAGGTGGCCACGCCGCTGTCGATGGTGCTGACCGAGCTGCTGCAGAACGCGCTGGAACACGCCTTCGGTCCTACGGCCTCCGGCAACCTGGAGGTCAGCGCGCTGCGCGGGCGGGCCCCGGCGACCGGCAAGGGCTGGTCGGACAGCTGGAACGGCGGCGCCCGGCCGGAGGAGTACCTGCTGATCACCGTGCAGGACGACGGGCGCGGCATGCCGGAGGGCTTCGACCCGAAGACGGCCGGCAACCTCGGTCTGCAGATCGTCCGGACGCTCGCCACCGGCGAGCTGGGCGGGACCTTCGACATGGTGGCCGGTCCGAACGGCGGCACCAAGGTGATCCTGGAGATCCCGGTGCGCTGATGCGTCGGGTTGCGCGTCGGGGGCGTGCGCGTGGTGGAAGCGCCGGGTGCACGCTCCGCGCGCCCGGCGGGTTGAGCCGGGGCGGAGGCGGGGCGCAGGTGTGGCGGAGCCGGAGTGGAGACCGGGCGCGGGCGCGGCGCAGGCGCAGCGGAGGCGCGCGGAAACAGAAACGAGGCCCTGTCGACCGGGGGGGGTGGGTCGACAGGGCCTCTCAACCCGTTCCGGCCGTCGGGGGGAGTCGGCCGGAACGGGGGCTCTGGGTGGTGCGGCACCTCGCATGTGCGTTGCACACGGTGAGCGCCTCAGCTCCACGATATTGCTCTAAGTGAACAGTATCAAGTGGCTGGACGGTTCGGTGTCGCGGGACCTCGCAAGGCAAGGCCCTTGGTGCGGAAGGCTTCACCAGGAGGAGCAGGGAAGCCTTTGATCATGTGTTGATCGGTTGTTGATCGGTACTACGGTTACTGCTGGTGCTACGGCGTGTGACCGGATGCTGCTGATCAGGCGGTGCGGGCGCGGTTGCGGGCGGCACGGCGCTTCATCGCGCGACGCTCGTCCTCGCTCATGCCGCCCCAGACGCCGGCGTCCTGGCCGGTCTCGAGGGCCCACTGGAGGCACTGCTCCATCACCGGACAGCGGCGGCACACGGCCTTGGCTTCCTCGATCTGCAGCAGAGCAGGACCGGTGTTCCCGATCGGGAAGAACAGCTCCGGGTCCTCTTCGCGGCAGACAGCGCGGTGGCGCCAGTCCATGGTCGTCCAACTCCTCCTGCCGCGGGGGGTGGCCCGATCGGCATAATCGAATGGCTTGTGAATGTGAACGCTTTCACGAATCCCACAACAGCAAAAGAGACCAAAGGCCCACCGGGCCCGGGTGGTCTGTGCTGGGAGGGGATTCGGCGATTCGAGGGGCACTCCGCGGTCGGCGCTCCTGTGGTTCCGGAGGTGCCGTCGCTGCGATGTGTCCCGATCGCCATGTAGAGGTTCGCAAACCTCGGGCTCGGATACAACCCCCTTCGGGGAGGAATTTTTGATTCTTCGGTGTCGCCTAGCTCACAGCCAGTACTTCCATGGAGTGAAGGGGGCTTGTGCGTTCGAGAAGAAGGGCGAACCCCCCTTCCGGTCACACAATCACACGCAGTGCCCGCCGAACGCCTGTGAAACTGACGCGACTCCGGTCTCCAAGATGGTCCCCGTCGACCTGGAACGGCACGGGTTCCTGGGAAACCAAGGTGAAGTGTCTGACGTCGTGATAGGAGACGACGTGCTTTCCGGACGGTCCGGCCACCGGGGCGCCGTCGCTCGAAGGCGCGTACGACCGCAGGATCTGACGGATCGTTCGAGCCGTACCGAACGCCGTCATCCGGGTGATGCCGAAGACGTCCAGATCCGTGTCGAAGGAGGCGAGGGGCGAGGGGTAGACCGGTCGGTTGCCGAGGAACGTCCACGGCGAGGTGTTGCTGACTATCGTCAGCGCCAGGCCCGGAACGGCCTCGTGGCCCGGGATTTCCAAGGCCACCGGGCCCGAGCGGCGCTGCTCACGCTGGGTGAAGTAGTGCCGGAGGGCCTGCCCGACGTACAGGGCGTGGGTGGACTTGCGCCCGGCCCTGCGCTGCTCCTCGACCCGGCCCACCACGCCGGCGTCGAAGCCGAGGCCGGCGGTGAAGGTGAACCAGCGGTCCGGCAGCCCCTCGGTCATCGCCTTGCCCAGTCCGATCGGCCGCTCGTGCCCGCGCTCCAGCGCGTTCAGCAGGGCGCCGGTGGCCTCCACCGGGTCGTTGGGCAGGCCCAGCGCGCGGGCGAAGACATTGGTCGAACCGCCCGGCACCACGGCCAGTCGCGGGACCTTCTCGCCCGGGCCGTGCGCCAGCAGCCCGTTCACCACCTCGTTGACGGTGCCGTCCCCGCCCAGCGCCACCACCAGGTCGACGGTGCCGTCCTGGGCGGCGTCCCGGGCCAGGTCGTGCGCGTGCCCCCGGTACTGGGTCTCGGCGACGTCCAGCTTGAGGTCGCTGCGCAGCGCGTGGATCAGTACGTCCCTGGTCCGGCCACTGGTGGTGGTGGCCTTGTGGTTCACGACCAGGAGAGCGCGCATGGGGAAAGCCTACGGGGCGGTACGGACCGACCGGCGGCTACCCTGCTGGAGTGACCGCAGAATCCTCCGCACCCGCACCCGCCCGTCCGGTCCCGCTCACTCTGGGCGCCGCCATCACCGCCCTGGAGGGCGCGGCGCTCGCCGTCGTCGGCGTCTCGGACATGGTCTCCGCGCTGTCCGGCCAGGCCAAGCAGCTGGCCCTGAACGAGTTCGGCGGCCTGGTCATCGTGCTGCTCGGGGTGCTGCCGATACTGGCCGCCCGGGCGCTGCTCAAGGAGCGCCGCTGGGGCCGCAGCCCCGCCGTGCTGACCAACTCGATCTGCCTGCCGGTCGCTTACTACATGATCCAGAGCGGCGGCGCGATGATCGCGGTCGGTGTGCTGGTCGGGCTGCTCGGCCTGGTGGGCATCGGCGCGCTGCTGAACCCGCGGTCGACGGCGGCCCTGTACGCGCAGCAGCAGGAGGGCTGAGCGCCCGCACCGCCCCGCACCCGCACCGCCCCGCACCCGCGCCGCAGTGCCCCGCACCGCAGTGCCCCGAACGCGAACGGACGGCCGCCGCAGCACCCGCTGCGGCGGCCGTCCGTTCGTCCTGCGCCTGCTACTCCTCCACGAGGAGCTTCTCCCGCAGCTGGGCCAAGGTCCGGGCCAGCAGTCGGGACACGTGCATCTGGGAGATCCCCACCTCGGCGGCGATCTGCGACTGGGTCATGTTCCGGAAGAACCGCAGCACCAGGATCTTCTGTTCCCGGGGCGGCAGTTGGGCCAGCAGCGGCTTGAGCGACTCGCGGTACTCGACCCCCTCCAGCGCCTCGTCGGTGGCGCCCAGGGTGTCCGCCACGGCCGGCGACTCGTCGTCGCTGTCCGGGACGTCCAGGGACAGCGTGGAGTACGCGTTGGCGGATTCCAAGCCCTCCAGCACGTCCTCCTCGGAGATGCCCAGGTGCTCGGCCAGTTCGTGCACCGTGGGGGAGCGGCCGTGCCGCTGGGAGAGCTCGCTGGTCGCCGTGGTGAGCGACAGCCGCAGCTCCTGGAGGCGGCGCGGGACGCGCACCGCCCACCCCTTGTCGCGGAAGTGCCGCTTGATCTCGCCGACGATGGTCGGCGTCGCGTAGGTGGAGAACTCGACCCCGCGCTCGTGGTCGAAGCGGTCCACCGACTTGATCAGTCCGATGGTGGCGACCTGGGTCAGGTCGTCCAGCGGCTCACCCCGGTTGCGGAACCGCCGGGCCAGGTGCTCGACCAGCGGGATGTGCATCCGGACCAGCTGGTTGCGCAGCTCCACGCGCTCCGGGGAGCCCTCGGGCAGCGCGGCCAGCCGGACGAACAGCGCGCGGGCGGCCTCCCGGTCCGGCGCGCCGGTGCGGTGCGAGCCCTGGGCGGGCACGGCGCCGTGCAGGTCCGCGCCCTCCTCCGCCGGTTCCGCCGGGGGAGGGGAGGCAGGCGTCGGCTCAGACGTCGGCTCGGTCGGGTGGCTCATCCGGTGGGCGTCCTTCGGGTGCGCTTCGTCGTTGGCGGCGAGGCCGGAAACGCTCGCCTGGGTCGGTACGGCAGGTCCCGCCGTCGCGAGGCCGGTACGGTCCAGATCACTCACGGCCATTCCCCCGTTCCGTTCCGGGAGCACCGGGGCCGTCGGCCCCGGCATCGTCTCGTTGGTCGTACCGCCGGTGGGGCGGTACCGGGAGCCGCCCGCCGGCCCCGGGCGGGGTGCGGCGGACGGCCCTTGCAGGGTGCTGCTCGGTGCCCGGTCAGTGGGCGGCGGACCCGCCGCGCTTCTTGTGCAGGCTGATCGTCACGGTGTTGTCCTCGGCGACCGAGGAGTCCACCTCGCCGGCCAGCGCGGAGAGCACCGTCCACGCGAAGGTGTCGCGCTCGGGCGCCTTGCCGTCCGTGGTGGGAGCGGAGACGGTCACCTTGAGCGAGTCGCCGACCAGCCGGAACTCGCAGGACAGGACGGAGCCGGGCACCGCCTGCTGGAGCAGGATGGCGCAGGCCTCGTCCACCGCGATCCGCAGGTCCTCGATCTCGTCGAGGGTGAAGTCCAGCCGGGCGGCAAGCCCGGCCGTCGCTGTTCGCAGCACGGAGAGGTAGGCCCCCGCCGCGGGCAGCCGGACCTCCACGAAGTCCTGAACTCCGAGATCGCTGTCGATCTGGGACACCCTTGCCTCCTGGGTGACGCGCTGTGCTTGCTTGGTCCCCCGAGGGGGCGTCCTCCGCACCCGGTGCGGGAGTTACTCATGGTAAGGCATTGCGACGCAGGGTGGCAGGGGCTTTGCCCGTACTCCGTGCGTGGGTTCAACGCTTCCCGGCGGCCGTGAGTGCCTCGTCGGTGAGCCGGTAGACCGTCCACCCGTCCATCGGCACCGCGCCGAGCGAGCGGTAGAAGTCGATCGAGGGCTGGTTCCAGTCGAGCACCGACCACTCGACCCGGGCGTAGCCGCGCTCGACGGCGATCCGCGCCAGCTCCAGCAGGAGCGCCTTGCCGTGGCCGCCGCCGCGGGCCTCCGGGCGGACGTAGAGGTCCTCCAGGTAGATCCCGTGGGTGCCGCGCCAGGTCGAGAAGTTGAGGAACCAGAGCGCGAAGCCGACCGGCTCGCCGGTGGCCGGGTCCTCCGCGATCAGGCCGAACAGCGCCGGGGCGGCGCCGAACAGGGCCTCGCGCAGCTGCTCCTCCGTGGCCACCGCCTCCTGGGGGGCCTTCTCGTACTCCGCGAGTTCGCGGATCATGGCCAGGATGACGGGGACGTCGGTGACTACGGCGGTGCGGATCATGCCGCGAGCCTACTGCGCGGGCCCCGCCCGGGCCCAGGGCCGACCGGTCGGTGGACGGTTCAGCGGGCCGGGACGGTCCGCAGGAACTCGGCCAGGGTGCTGATCGCGGCCGGGTTGCGCGGGCTCTCGACCAGGTCGGCGTAGTCCATGACGAAGATCCGGTCGTTCCTGATCGCGGCGACGTTCGCCAGCGGCGGGAAGGACTTGAGGAACTGCCGCTTCTCCTCGGCGCCCGGGGTCCCGTAGTCGTTGATCACGATCACCTCGGGGTCGCGCTGCACCACGCTCTCCCAGCCGGCGGTGACCCAGGTGTCCGCGAGGTCGCCCATGATGTTGGTCCCGCCGGCCTTCGCGATGATCTCGTCCGCGGCGGCGAACTTCCCGGCGGTGTACGGCTTGTCCTGCCCGCTGTCGTACAGGAAGACGGACGGGCGGCGCTCCGGCTGCGGCACGGCGGCGATGGTGGCCCTGGACTCGGCGATCAGCCGGTCGGCGCGGTCCTTGACGTCGAAGATCGCGCCCAGGTTGGCCAGGTCGGTGTAGAGCGCCTCCAGCGGGTCCATCACCCCGCGCTCGGAGCCCTTGCCGCTGCGGCAGGACTCGCTGAGCACGTAGGAGTCCACGCCGAGCGCCTTGAACGCCTGCGGGGTGACCCCGCTGCCCTCGTCGAAGCCGTAGTGCCAGCCGGCGAACACCAGGTCGGCCTTGGCGTCCAGGGCGATCTCCTTGGTGAGCACCTTCTTGGAGAGCCAGGCGGTCTGCTGGTAGCCGTCCTTCCAGGCCACCTTGTCGACCTTCCCCTTGTCGTCGGGCATCACGTAGCCGGCCATCCGGTCGGCGAGGCCGAGGGAGAGCATCAGTTCGGTGATGTTGACGTCGTTGGTCACCACCCGGGCGGGCTTCTGCGCGAAGGTGAGCCGCTCGCCGCAGTTCGTCACGGTCACCGGGTAGTGGGCGGAGGCGGTGGTGGCGCCCGGGCCGGGGGCGATCTCGGCGCCGCAGGCGGTCAGCCCGAGGGTGAGCAGGGCGGTGGCGGCAACGGCCTTGGTGCGCATACGAGTTCCTCGGGGATTCACGGATCGGCTCGGGGATTCACGGGTCGGTCAGACGAGACGGTCGAACAGCAGCTGGAGGGCGCCGGTCGCGGGGTGGCGGACGGGGGTGGCCCGGACGCCGAACACCTCGGCCAGCAGCTCGGGGCGGAGCACCTCGTGGGGCTCCCCGGCGGCGACGATCCGGCCGGCTTCCAGCACGTACAGCCGGTCGCAGTGGGCCGCCGCCAGGTTGAGGTCGTGCAGGGCGGTGAGCACCGTCGGCCCGGCCTCGCGGGCGAGCGCCAGCACCTCCAACTGGTGTGCGATGTCGAGGTGGTTGGTGGGCTCGTCCAGCACCAGCAGGCGCGGTTCCTGGACGAGGGCGCGGGCGATCAGCACCCGCTGCTTCTCGCCGCCGGACAGGCTCGGGAAGGCGCGTTCGGCGAGGTGGTCGGCCCGGACCCGGCGCAGCGCGGCGGCGCAGCGTTCCCGGTCCCCGGCGGTCGGGCCGGCGGCGAGTCCGCGCCGGTGCGGCAGCCGGCCCATGGCGACCACCTCGGCCACCGTGAACTCGAACTCGGCGGGGTGCTCCTGGGTCAGCGCGGCCACCCGGCGGGCGGTGTCGCGGGCGGTGAGCGCGTGCAGGTCGTCGCCGGCCAGCCGGACGGTCCCGCCGGCCGGGCGCAGCACCCGGTAGACGCAGCGCAGCAGGGTCGACTTGCCGCTGCCGTTCGGGCCGATCAGCCCGACCACCTGCCCGGCGGCGGCCGCCAGGCTCACCTCGTGGACCAGCCGGGCGCCGGCCAGTTCCACCGAGACGCCGTCGACGCGCAGTTCCTCGGCGCCGGTCGAAGGGGTCGGGGCCGTCATCGCCGTCATCGCCGGCCTCCGAAGGCCTGGCCGCGGCGGCGCATCATCAGCAGGAAGGCGGGCACCCCGAGCACCGCGGTGAACACCCCGACGGGCAGTTCGGCGGGCGCCAGCAGGGTGCGGGAGGCGATGTCCACCCAGACCAGCAGCAGCGCGCCGGCGAGCGGCGCGATCACCAGCACCCGGCGGTGCCCGGCGCCGACCAGCATCCGGGCCAGGTGCGGCATCAGCAGGCCGACGAAGCCGATCGCCCCGCTGACGGCGACCACGGTGCCGGTGACGGCGGCGGTGACCACGAACAGTTCCCGGCGCAGCCGGTCCGGGTCGACCCCGAGCGAGGCGGAGGTCTCGTCGCCCATCGCGAGCGCGTCCAACCGCCCGGCGGCGCAGGCCAGGTAGGCCAGTCCGGCCAGTACGGTGCCGGCCGCGATCGGCACCGAGCCCCAGGTGGCGCCGCCGAGGCTGCCGAGCAGCCACATCATGGCGTCCCGGGCGGCCTCGGCGTGGTCGGCGGAGAAGACCATCAGGGTGGTCACGGCGGAGAAGCCGTAGGAGAGCGCGGTGCCGGTGAGCACCAGCCGCAGCGGGGTGAGCCCGTACGCGGTGCGGGCGGCGAGGTAGACCAGCACCATGGCGAGCAGCGCGGAGCCGAACGCGGAGACCGAGATCGCCCACACCCCGAGCGAGGCGAAGGCGCCGAGCAGCAGGACGGCGTTGGCGCCGACGGCGGCGCCGGAGGAGATGCCGAGCACGAAGGGGTCGGCGAGGGCGTTGCGCACCAGGGCCTGGACGGCGACCCCGGTGGCGGCCAGCCCGCCGCCGACCACGGCGGCCAGCAGGGTGCGGGGCAGCCGGAGCTCCCAGACGATCGCGTACGCCGCCGCGTCGCCCGCGTCCAGCCGTCCGCCGGTCAGCCCGGCGCCCAACAGCCGCAGGACGTCCGGGAGTTCGATCCCGGAGGCGCCGAGCGCGACTCCGCAGACCAGGGAGAGCAGCAGGGCGGCGGCGAGGCCGAGGGCGAGCGGGAGGGTCGGTATTCGGCGAACGGGGTCACTCACGTGCGGGCGCGCCTTGCCTCGGGCCGCGGGTGTGCCGGGGCGGGCGCCGGTCGGGGGCGGGCCCGGGCGCCTTCCCCTCGCAGTCCACGGCGAGTTGTCGGGAGTTCAGCGGCCGGGGGCGATCGGGCTGGCCCGGCCCCGGAACCGCGGGCCGTGCTCACCGTTGCGGGTCAGCGCCGGATTCTCACCGGACTTCCCCCTCGGACGCCCTGGCAGCATAACAGCCACTCAGGGCAGGCAACCCTTACCGGGATCCGTTCCCGGGGTGGCAGGCCTGGGAGACCCGGACCGGCCCGGGAAACGCACGACCGCCCCCGTCCGACGGTGCGGACGGGGGCGGCCGGGTGGCGACGCGTCAGGCTCAGGCCTGCTTGGTCTCCCAGAAGATCTTGTCGACCTCGGCGATCAGGTCCAGCAGGGCCTGGCCGGTGGCCGGGTCGGTGGACGCCTTGGCGGCCGAGGCGGCCTTCAGGGTGTCGTTGATCAGCTGGTGCAGCTGCGGGTACTTCTCGAAGTGCGGGGCCTTGAAGTAGTCGCTCCACAGCACCGAGATGTGGTGCTTGACGGCCTCGGCGCGCTGCTCCTTGATGATGATGGCGCGGGCGCGGAAGTGCGGGTCCTCGTTGGCCTGGTACTTCTCCTGGGTGGCCTTGACCGACTCGGCCTCCAGCTTGGCCTGGGCCGGGTCGTAGACACCGCACGGCAGGTCGCAGTGGGCGTGAGCAGTGGCACGCGGTGCAAACAGACGAGAGAACATGGGAGTCCTTCCTTAGATCGTCTTCCCGCGCCCGAGATTACCCTTCCGGCCTCCGGGTTTCGCGGCCGGGCGGTGGGCCTAGGGCAAAAGACGGACCCGGAACCGGGGTAATCCGGACATCGAACGGACCTGTGACCGGGGTCGTCCGGACATCGAACGGATGACGGTCCGTACGGCAGACTGGGGGCGGTCGGTCCCCGGGAGGAGGAGCCATGGCGCGGAGCACGGAGCCGCAGGGCGGCGGGCCGGGCGGCGCGGTGCCGTTCGGGCTGGTGGACGTCTCGGGCCCGTCGATGGTCCCGACCCTGCGCGAGGGCGACCAGCTGCTGGTCCGCTACGGCGCGCCGATCAGGCCCGGTGCGGTGGTGCTGTTCCGGCACCCGTTCCAGCAGGACCTGCTGGTGGTGAAGCGGGCCGCCGAGCGCCGTCCGAAGGGCTGGTGGCTGCTGTCCGACAACCGTCCGGTGGACAGCGACAGCCGCAGCTACGGCCCGGTCCCGGACGAGCTGGTGCTCGGCCGGGTGCTGCTGCGGCTGCGGCCGAGCCCCGCCTGGCTGGCGCCGGGCCGGGGGCTGGAGCGGCTGCTGCTCGGCCCCCGGCTGGCCCGGGTGCCGGGCCTGGCCCGCCGGTTCGGGGTCTTCGTCGACGAGCCCTGAGGCCGCCGCTACTTCCCGGCGGTGTGCGCCGCCTCGGCCTCCTGGCGCTTGCGGGCCCGGTACGCGGCGACGTTGGCGCGGGTCGCGCAGCGGTCGGAGCAGTAGCGGCGGGAGCGGTTGGTCGAGGTGTCCAGGTAGGCGTTGCGGCACGGCGCGGCCTGGCAGATGCCGAGCCGGTCGGCGCCCAGCTCGGTGAGGTGCACGGCCAGGCCCATGCAGGCGACGGCGCTGAAGTGCGCGGTGGCGGTGGGCGAGTTGTCGGCCAGGTGCAGGTGCCAGCGCGGCCGGCCGGCGTCGTCCAGGTAGTCGTGCCCGGAGACCAGCGGGCTGACGGGGTACTCCATCAGCAGGCTGTTCAGCAGGTCGACGGACCGGATCTCGTCCCCCTCGGCGGCGGCCTCGAACACTCCGCGCAGCCTGGTCCGCACCGCCCGCAGCCGGGGCACGTCGGACTCGTCGGCCAGCGCGGCGGCGCGGGAGGAGTCGGAGAACAGGGCGCGTACGGCGTCCACCGAGGTCAGCGTGTCGGTGCCGCGCTCGGGTTCCTCGGTGTTCACCAGCCGAACGGCGAGATCGGCGTACGAGGCGAGCTCCACGGCGGTCCTTCCAGTGGTTGCGGTAACGGGCCCGGACCGTTGCGGTAACGGGCTGGGCGCTTCCAGCCTATTACCCGGCCGGGGAAAACGTCGGCGCCCGGCAGGAAGTCGTCTGCCGGGCGCCGGGCGTACGGGCTCAGAGCACCTTGGAGAGGAAGGCCCTGGTGCGCTCGTGCTGGGGGTTGGTGAGCACCTCGCGGGGGTTGCCGGACTCGACCACCACACCGCCGTCCATGAACACCAGTGCGTCGCCGACCTCACGGGCGAAGCCCATCTCGTGGGTCACGACCACCATCGTCATGCCCTCCTCGGCCAGGCCGCGCATGACGTCCAGGACGTCTCCGACCAGCTCCGGGTCGAGCGCCGAGGTGGGCTCGTCGAAGAGCATCAGCTTGGGCTTCATGGCCAGCGCGCGGGCGATCGCCACGCGCTGCTGCTGGCCGCCGGACAGCTGCGAGGGGTAGTTCTTCGCCTTGTCGGCCAGGCCGACCCGCTCCAGCAGGGCCATCGCGCGCTCCCGGGCCTCGGCCCGGCTCTCGCCCTTGACCTGGACCGGCGCCTCGATGACGTTCTCCATGGCGGTCATGTGCGGGAACAGGTTGAAGCGCTGGAAGACCATGCCGATGTCGCGCCGCTTGAGGGCGACCTCGCGGTCCTTGAGCTCGTGGAGCTTGTCGCCCTTCTGCCGGTAGCCGACCAGTTCGCCGTCCACCCAGAGGCGGCCGCCGTTGATCTTCTCCAGGTGGTTGATGCACCGCAGGAAGGTCGACTTGCCGGAGCCGGACGGGCCGATCAGGCAGAACACCTCGCCCTGCTTGACCTCCAGGTCGATGCCCTTGAGCACCTCGACCAGGCCGTAGGACTTGTGCACGTTCTCGGCCCGGACCATCGGCTCGCCGGTGGGCGCGGAGTCGGTGGGGGTCTTGCTCAGATCGGTCATACGTGACCACCTCCCTCGAGCCCCGGGACGACGTCGGCGGTGGTCTTCGGGGCGGGCTTCCCGGCGAACAGGCCCCGCAGTCGCTGCAGCGGGGTGGGCGGGAGGGTTCGGTTGGAACCTCGGGCGTAGTGGCGCTCGATGTAGTACTGACCGATGGTCAGCACCGAGGTGAAGAACAGGTACCAGAGGCTGACCACGATCAGCAGCGGGATGTTCTGGTAGTTCCGGGAGTAGATGACCTGGCCGGCCCGGAAGATCTCCTCCAGGGAGATCACGGAGACCAGCGAGGTGGTCTTGAGCATCGAGATGGTCTCGTTGCCGGTCGGCGGGATGATCACCCGCATGGCCTGCGGCAGGACGATCCGCCGCATGGTCTGGAACCGGCTCATCCCGAGCGCGTGGGCGGCCTCGGTCTGGCCCTCGTCGACCGACTGGATGCCGCCGCGGACGATCTCCGCCATGTAGGCGGCCTCGTTGAGGCCGAGGCCCAGCAGCGCGGCGACGAAGGTCGGGATCAGGACGTTGGTCTCGCCGGACCAGAACTCCGGACCCCACGGGACGCCGATCGACAGCTTGGCCCAGATCAGGCCGAGGAAGTTCCAGAACACCAGCTGCACCAGGACCGGGGTGCCGCGGAAGACCCAGATGTAGACCCAGGCGGTGCCGGCCAGCAGCGGGTTCGGGGAGAGCCGCATCACCGCGAGGATGATGCCGCCGACCACACCCATGAGCATGGAGAGGGCGGTCAGCTCCAGCGTCACGAGCAGCCCGTGCATGATGCTGTCGTGGAACAGGTACTGCCCGACGATGTCCCACTTGAAGGCGGGGTTGGTGAGGAGGGCGCTCAGCAGCATCGCCGCGAGCAGGGCGATGACGACGGCGCCCGCCCAGCGTCCGGGGTGGCGGACCGGGACGGCCTTGATGGTCTCAGGCCGTCCCTTCGGCGCCGTCCCCTTGTCCAGAGAGTTCACGGTGTGGCCTCGGGGGAGAGATGAAGCGTACGAGGGGTCAGCTGACGGCGCCGTTGACGGTCGACTTGTCGATGGCACCGCTCTCGACGCCCCACTTGGTGAGGATCTGCTTGTAGGTGCCGTCGTCGATCAGCGACTGGATGGCGCCCTGGATGGCCGGGGTGAGCTTGGAGCCCTTGGCGAGGGCGACGCCGTAGGGGGCCACGCCGTAGGTGTCGCCGAGCTTCTCCAGCTGCCCGCCGGACTGCTTGATCGCGTAGTCGACGACCTGGGAGTCGGCCATCATCGCGTCGTCGCGGCCGGAGACCACGGCGTTGGTGACGTCCGTCTGGAGGTCGAACTTGTCGCCGTCGTTCTGGATGCCCGGCTTGCCGGCCTTGGCGCAGTCCGGGTTGCGGGTGTCCTTGATCTCGTCGGCCTGGGTGGTGCCGGTCTGGACGGCGACCTTCTTGCCGCAGAGGTCCTTCGGGTCGACCTTGCCGGGGTTGCCCTTCTTGACCGCGATGGCGCTGCCCGAGTTGAAGTAGGTCACCATGTCGACGACCTGCTCGCGCTCCTTGTTGTCCGTGAAGGACGACATGCCGAGCTGGAACTTGTTCGACTGGATGCCGGGGATGATCGCGGTGAAGCCGGAGTCCTGGACCTCGGCGGTGAGGCCGAGCTTGGCGGCGATCGCGTTGGCGAGGTCGACGTCCATGCCGATGACCTTGCCGCTGTCGTCCTTGAACTCGTCCGGCGCGTACGAGGCGTCCGCGCCGACCAGGAGCTTCCCGGCCGACTTGACGTCGGCGGGGACGAGGGCGGCCAGCTTGTCGTCGGCCTTGACCGTGTTCACGGTCGCGGAGGCGTTGGGGGCGCCACTGCCGTCGCTGCTCTTGCTGCTGCTACAGCCGGTCAGCACCAGGGACACGGACACGGCAGCCACGCCGGCCGCGAAGAGGCGGGTGCGCTGGGTACGGACGGTCATGAGGGGGATCTCCTCCTGGGGAGAGAAATCGGGCGGAGCGCGCCGCGGGAGCGGCGCACCGGGGCAGCTGGCCGTACGGAGCCGTACGGGTGGTCACTCGCGGTACGTCTTCGTACGTGCGTTGCCGGGTGGTGCAGTTGCCTGGGCGCAGGTGGCCGCCCAGGGTGGTGCGGGGTACTGCTTCCGCCACCCTCCGCCGAGGTGGACGTCGACCTGAACCGCCTCGACCGGTGGTCGGCTCGATCCGAGATGGGGGGAATCCTGCCATCTGATGACGGTCAGGGGGCCCTCATCCAGATCAAAATCGGATAACGAGGGCTCGTGCTGTCCGCTATTCGGACGGATCGCGTGCCCCTGTCACCCTGCGTATAAGTATGCAGATCCGGCTGTGCTGTTCCCGGACGCCCCGCCGCTGCCCCGCGGCCCCGCCCGTTCCCGACCCGTGCCCCGCCGCTGCGCGCGGGTCAGATGCCCCCGTTGACCACCGCGTTCTGCGCCGCGCCCGCGCTCACGTTCCACTTGGCGAGGATCTTGTCGTACTCGCCGCTGCGGATCAGCTGGTCCACCGCCTTGGACACGGTGTCGCGCAGCTCGGTGTCCTCCTTGCGGACGGCGATGCCGTACGGGTTGGAGGTGGACTGGGCCCCGGTCACCTCGAAGCGGCCCCCGCCGTCCGTGGTCTTCGCCGCGTAGGCGGCCACCGGGAAGTCGTTCAGCCCGGCCGCGGCGGTGCCGGCGGCGACCTCGGCCAGCGCCTTGGCGTCGGTGTCGAAACGGTGCACCGTCAGCTGCTTGCCGGCGCGCGAGCAGACGGCGACCTGCCGGGTGGCGATCTCGTCCTGGGTGGTGCCCTGCTGGAAGGCGACCGTCTTGCCGCACAGGTCGTCCAGGGTCCGGATCCCCTTGGGGTTGCCCTTCGGGACGACGATCGAGGTCCCGGCGATGAAGTAGTCGACGAAGTCGACGCCCGGGTTGACCTGCTTGCCGTCGTCGTCCAGGCCGTCGCGGCGCGTGCGGACGTCGCTGAGCGCGGACATCGCCACGTCGAACTGCTTGCCCTGGAGGTTCGGTATCAGCTTGTCGAACGGGGTGTCCACGAACTCGACCCGCACGTCGAGGATCCGGCCGAGGGCGGCGGCGAGGTCCGGGTCGAGGCCGGTCGGCTTGCCGTCCGGGCCGCGGAACTCCACCGGCGCGTAGTTGACGTCCATGCCGATGCGCAGCACGCCGGCGGAGCGCTGGGCCTTCGGCAGCTTGCCGCGGATGTCCTTGACCGGGTCGCTCGCGGCGGCCTGCCCGCCACCGCCGCAACCGGTGAGCAGCAGGGCGCCGGCGGCGGCCAGGGCGGCCGCGGCGAAGGCCGGGCGACGGGCGGGCGTGAGGTGAGGCATGAGGGTGCTCCTGAGGGCGGAACCGTGGTCGCTGCGGTGTCGCGCGGGTGTACGCGGAACGGCGGACAAGCGATCCTGCCATCCCGCCCTGCCGGGCCCGGCAGCGGGTGTGTCAGAATTCGGTACCGGGTGACCCCCGAACGCTCGAACCAGACCGACGAGCCCCGACAGGCTCGGGGTGCCCAGGACCGGAAGTCATCACGTGGCTCCGTATCCGGGGCACCGATCCCCCGTGGATCTGCGTTCACACTTGCGGGTGCGCGTGCCTCAGCGCCGTTGCCGCCGCCGGAGCCCGGCGCTTCCGACACCGGGCCCCAGCCGACGCGACAGCACGGCGATGAACTGCGCGCGACGAGGACGAAAAGGCATAGGTGCGATGCCTTGGTCCGACCTACGCTCGGCCCGGTAGCACAAGCGGACAACACAAGACCCCATAAAAAACCCTCATCCGAGGGCGCCACCCGACGGCAGCGCCCCCGCCCCGACCCCGGGTCCGCTCAGGCGTACCCGGTTTCCGGCTTACGGCCGGGGCGCCCAGTCCGTCGGCCGCGCACCTCGCCGGAACAATGACGAAGAGGTCATCGTGGCAGCGGAGATCATCAGCAGCACCCAGGACACCGACGATCCGGTCGACGCCGTTTTCGCGCTCCACCGCGGCGGCAAGATGGAGATCCGGGCGACCGTGCCGGTGCGCGACGCGGACGACCTGTCCCTCGCCTACACCCCCGGTGTCGCCCGGGTCTGCACGGCCATCGCCGAGCAGCCGGAGCTGGTCAACGACTACACCTGGAAGTCCAACACCGTCGCGGTGGTCACCGACGGCACCGCCGTGCTGGGCCTGGGCGACATCGGCCCGGAGGCCTCGCTCCCCGTGATGGAGGGCAAGGCCATCCTGTTCAAGCAGTTCGGCGGGGTGGACGCGGTGCCGATCGCGCTGGCCTGCACCGAGGTGGACGAGATCGTCGAGACGGTGGTCCGGCTGGCCCCGTCCTTCGGCGGCGTCAACCTGGAGGACATCTCCGCCCCCCGCTGCTTCGAGATCGAGCGCCGGCTCCAGGACGCCCTGGACATCCCGGTCTTCCACGACGACCAGCACGGCACCGCGATCGTCACCACGGCCGCCCTGTGGAACGCCGCCAAGGTGACCGGCCGGGAGATCGGCTCGCTGCGGGCCGTGATCTCCGGCGCCGGCGCGGCCGGTATCGCCATCGCCAAGATGCTGCTGGCGGCGGGCATCGGCGACGTCTCCGTCTGCGACCGCAAGGGCGTGGTGTACCGGGGCCGTGAGGACCTGACCGACGTCAAGGCCGAGATCGCCGAGCTGACCAACCGTTCGGAGCTCAAGGGCTCGCTGGCCGACGCGCTGGCCGGCGCCGACGTGTTCATCGGCGTCTCCGGCGGCACCGTGCCGGAGGAGGTCGTGGCGACCATGGCCGAGGGCGCGTTCGTCTTCGCGATGGCCAACCCCAACCCGGAGATCCACCCCGAGGTGGCGCACAAGTACGCGGCTGTCGTCGCCACCGGGCGCAGCGACTTCCCGAACCAGATCAACAACGTGCTGGCCTTCCCGGGCATCTTCGCCGGCGCCCTCCAGGTGCGGGCCTCCCGGATCACCGAGGGCATGAAGCTGGCCGCCGCCAAGGCGCTGGCCGCCGTGGTGGCCGACGAGCTGACCCCGCAGAAGGTCATCCCCTCGCCGTTCGACGAGCGGGTCGCCCCGGCCGTCACCAAGGCCGTGGCCGACGCCGCCCGCGCGGAGGGCGTCGCCCGGATCTGACGATCGGGCACCGGCCCCCGGGGCCGGGGGAGCGTGCCGGCCACGACGGCCGCTCCCCCGCCCCCCCGAGCCGCAGCGGGTCCGAGCGCCCGGAGGCGAGCGGGGGAGTAACAAGCGGGGGACTAACAGCCGGGACACGCGTCACACTCACGCGTGGTTCCCGGCCCCGGCCGTCCCGGCTAGTGTCCGGGTCATGTTTGCTGCCTATGCCGCCCGTATCGACGCCGACGACCCGCTGAGCGGGCTGGAGCTGGGCGAACTCCCCGAGCCGCAGGCCCGTCCCGGGTGGAGCGTGGTCACGGTCAGGGCCGCCAGCCTCAACCACCACGACCTGTGGTCGCTGCGCGGAGTCGGCCTGCCCGCCGAGAAGCTGCCGATGATCCTCGGCTGCGACGCCGCCGGCGTCGACGAGGACGGCAACGAGGTGGTCGTCCACTCGGTGATCGGCCAGTCCGGCCACGGGGTGGGCCCGAAGGAGCCCCGGTCCATCCTGACCGAGCGTTACCAGGGCACCTTCGCCCAGCGGGTGGCCGTCCCCACCTGGAACCTGCTGCCCAAGCCGGCCGAGCTGAGCTTCGAGGAGGCCGCCTGCCTGCCCACGGCCTGGCTGACGGCGTACCGGATGCTGTTCACCAACGCCGGGGTCAAGCCCGGTGACACGGTGCTGGTGCAGGGGGCCGGCGGCGGGGTGTCGACCGCGCTGATCGTGCTCGCCAAGGCGGCCGGCCTGCGGGTCTGGGTCACCGGCCGGGACGAGGCCAAGCGCGACCGGGCGGTCGGGCTCGGCGCGGACGCGGCCTTCGAGAGCGGCGCCCGGCTGCCCGACCGGGTGGACGCGGTGATGGAGACGGTCGGCGCCGCGACCTGGTCGCACTCGGTGAAGTCGCTGCGCCCGGGCGGCACCATCGTCATCTCTGGTGCCACCTCCGGCCCCAGCCCGAAGGCCGCCGAGCTGAACCGGATCTTCTTCCTGGAGCTCAAGGTGGTCGGTTCGACCATGGGCACCAAGGAGGAGCTGGCCGGGCTGCTGTCCCTGTGCGCCAACAGCGGGGTCCGTCCGGTGATCGACTCGGTGCTGCCGCTGGCCGAGGCCCGGGACGGCTTCGCCCGGCTCGCCAAGGGCGAGGTCTTCGGCAAGATCGTGCTCAACCCCTGACGCGCGGCGGCCCGGCGCCCCCTGGTCGGGGGCACCGGGCCCGGGCGGGCGGCCTGGTCAGCCGAGCAGCCGCTTCAACCGTTCGCCGGCGGCGCCCAGCACCGAGCGGGCCTCGGCCAGCCGGTCGGCGCTCACCGCGCCGTCCCGGGCCGCGTCGCGGACCTGGTCGCGGAAGCGGTCGAGCAGCCGCTCCAGTTCGCGGGCCGGGTCGCCGTCCGGATCGGTGCGCGCCCACGGCGGCAGGTCCGCGGTGGCGGTCGGTCCGTCCTGGCCCTTGCCCGAGTCCTCGCCCGAGTCCTTGTCCAGGTCGATCCGGGTGACGGTGACCCGCTCGGACGGCTCGGAGGACTCGGCCGCCCCGGCGCCCTCGCCGGCCTCACCGGTCGGATGGCCCCAGCGGGCCGCGTCGGCCAGCCCGGCCAGGCCCTTGGTCAGTTCGGACAGGCCCTCGGCCAGCCCGGTCGGCCAGTCGCCCTTGGCGGCGTGCTCGCGCACCTGCTGCTCGACCCGGCGCTTGATCCGCAGCGCCTCCTGCTGGGCGGCGGTGCGGGAGGCCTTGGCCTGCTCGCGCAGCCGGCGGGCCTCCTCCTCGGCGGCCTTCGCCTTGGCCTTGGCGGCCCGCTCCTGCTCCCGGGCGCGCTTGGCCTGCTCCTTGGCCTGCCGCTTGAACTGGGCGAACTCCTCCTTGGCGCGCTGCCAGGAGTCGTTGTCGCCCCAGGGCCCGGCCCACGGGTCGCCGCCGGTCTCGGCGCGGTCCGGCCGGGGAGCCTGCTTGGCGGCCTGCCAGAGCTCCTCGCGCAGGTCCTTGGCGCTGTCCCGGACGTCCTCCCGGATCGCCCCGGCGAGCTGCGCCACCGAGTCGTGGATCTCCAGCTCCAGCTCGTCCAACTCGACCCGCCGGGCTTCGAGTTCGGCGCGCCCGGCGTCGGTCAGCCGGTAGACCTTGCGGCCGCCCTCGGTGCTGTGGCTGACCAGGCCCTCCTGCTCCAGCTTCGCCAGTCGCGGGTAGACGGTGCCGGCGGACGGCGCGTACAGGCCCTGGAAGCGCTCCTCCAGCAGGCGGATCACCTCGTAGCCGTGCCGCGGGGCCTCGTCCAGCAGCTTGAGCAGGTAGAGCCGGAGCCGGCCGTGGCCGAACACGGGGCTCATCTCAGGCCTCCTTGCTGAGGTCGGGGCCGGTGGGCCCGTCGGAGGCGGGGCCGGCCGGGAGCTCCCGGACCACCACCGGGGCGTCGTCCTCCGACTCGGGGCGGCGCAGCACGGTGACCGCGCCGGAGACGGTGGTGACGTTGAGGCTGCCGCGGCCCTCGCCGAGCTGGCCGGTGATCTTCTTGGCGCCCCAGGTGCTGCTCATCCTGAGCTCGTCGAAGGTGCTGGAGACGTCGCCGCTGGTGGAGCCGGCCTCGACGGTCGCGTCGGCCAGCGAGGGGATCCGGACCACGACCGGGCCGCTGACCGTGTTGACCTTGACGTCGGTCTCGCCGGCCACGTCGAGGTCCAGGGTGACGGCGCCGGTGACGGTGTTGGCCTGGACCCGGTCGGCGGTGCCGGCGATCACGGTGAGCTGCCCGGAGACGGTGTTGACCTTGAGCCGGCCGCCGACCGCCTGGGCGTCCACGTCGCCGGTGACGGTGCTCGCGTCGATCCGGCCGGTGACCCCGGCCAGGGTGGTGTCGCCGCTGGCGCTCTGCACCGAGACCTGGCCGTCGATGCCGGTCACGGTGGCGTGCGCCGACACGGTGCCGACCTTGACCTCGGTGCCGGCCGGCACGGTCAGGGTGACGCCGACCGAGCGCTTGCGCTTGAAGGAGTCGAAGAAGCTGCGGACCGAGCCGACCGACTTGATCCAGCTGCCGAACTCGCCCCAGCTGTTGATGTCCTTGTAGGTGACGGTCAGGACGCCGTCGACCAGCGTCAGGTGCAGCGGGTCACCGGTGAGGTCGGTGACCTCCAGGCGGGCCGGGCCCTCGGCCGCGACCACGTTCACCGTGCCGTCGATGACGCGCACGTGCAGCGCGCGGACCTCGTCCTCGAACGTGGTCCTGCCCGGCTCCTCGATCGTCCACTGGCTCATCTCTGCCGCCTCCCGTAGCGGATCGCGATGTATCGCGTTCTCTTCCAAAGACGATATATCGCGTGCCGGGAAAAGCAAGCGGTTCCACCCCGGAACCCACCCCGGACGCATCCCGGAGCCGTCCCGGAGCCGTCCCCTACGGGAGACGTGCGAAGGGCCCGGGAGGCGGTCGCCTCCCGGGCCCTGCTACGAGCGGCCGCCGGGGCTCACTCGTCGTCGTCCTCGTCGTCGAGCCGGGCCAGCCAGGTGGCCAGCCGCTCGACCGGGATCTCGAAGTCCGGGTTGAGGTCGACGAACTCGCGCAGGCGCTCGGCGAGCCACTCGAAGGTGACCTCCTCCTCGCCGCGCCGGCTCTCCAGCTCCTCGATGCCTCGGTCGGTGAAGTACACGGTTCGCTCCGGTCGGATGGGGATTGACCCGGTCAGGATAGTCGGGGCCGGCCGACCGGTGCGGCGGCGGTCGGCCGGTACGCCCGCGGCCCCGCCCCCCCTGGTCGGGGGACGGGGCCGCGGGCGTCGGTGGTGCCGTGGAGCCTGCGCGCGTCAGAGCGCGAAGATCTCCTCCAGCAGCGCCTGCTGCTCGGCCGCGTGCCGCTTGGCGGAGCCGACCGCCGGCGACGAGGCCGCGGTGCGGGCCACCCGGCGCAGGCGGGCGTCGCCGCCGCTGCGGCCGATGACGACCTGGAGGTGGTCGACCAGGTTCATCGCGATGAACGGCCAGGCACCCTGGTTGGCCGGCTCCTCCTGCGCCCAGACGAACTGGACGTTGTCGCCGTAGCGGGCCAGCTCCTCCTGGAGCTCGGCCACCGGCAGCGGGTAGAGCCGCTCGACCCGGACGATCGCGGTGTCGGTGACACCGCGCTCGGCGCGGGCGGCCGCCACGTCGTAGTAGAACTTGCCGGCGGTGATGACCACCTTGCGGACCTGCGCCGGGTCGACGGTGGTGTCGCCGATGACCGGGCGGAACGAGCCGGACAGGAACTCCTCGGTCGCACTCGCCGCGGCCTTGAGACGCAGCATCGACTTCGGGGTGAAGACGACCAGCGGCTTGTGGTGCGGGTTGTGCGCCTGCCAGCGCAGCAGGTGGAAGTAGTTCGACGGCAGGGTCGGCATCGCGACCGTCATGTTGTCCTGCGCGCACATCTGCAGGAAACGCTCCGGGCGGGCGGACGAGTGGTCCGGCCCCTGGCCCTCGTAGCCGTGCGGCAGCAGCAGGGTGACGCCGGAGTGCTGGCCCCACTTCTGCTCGGCGGAGGCGATGTACTCGTCCACCATGGTCTGCGCGCCGTTGACGAAGTCGCCGAACTGCGCCTCCCACATGACCAGCGCGTTCGGGCGGGTCAGCGAGTAGCCGTACTCGAAGCCCATGGCCGCGTACTCCGACAGCAGGCTGTCGTAGACGGTGTAGCGGGCCTGGTCCTCGGTGAGGTACTGCAGCGGGGTGTAGTCCTCGCCGGTCTTGCGGTCGATCAGCACGGCGTGCCGCTGGCCGAAGGTGCCGCGGCGGCTGTCCTGGCCGGCCAGGCGGACCGGGTGGCCCTCCATGAGCAGCGAGCCGATGGCGAGGGTCTCGCCCATCGCCCAGTCGATGGTGTTGTCCTCGACCGAGGCGGCGCGGCGCTGCAGCTGCGGCAGCAGGCGCGGGTGGACGGTCAGCCAGTCCGGCAGGTTGACCTGCGAGGCGGCGATCCGCTTGACCATCTCCTGGGAGATGCCGGTCTGGATGTTGACCGGGAAGTCGGCCTGCGGCTTGCCGCCGGCCGTCGGGGCCGGCGCCTGGGCGGCGTCGCGGACCTCGGCGAAGACCTTCTCCAGCTGGCCCTGGAAGTCCTGGAGCGCCTGCTCCGCCTCTTCCATGGTGATGTCGCCGCGACCGATCAGGCCCTCGGTGTACAGCTTGCGCACCGAGCGCTTCTTGTCGATCAGGTCGTACATCAGCGGCTGGGTGAACGACGGGTTGTCGGCCTCGTTGTGACCGCGGCGGCGGTAGCAGATGAGGTCGATCACGACGTCCTTGTGGAACGCCTGGCGGAACTCGAAGGCGAGCCGCGCGACGCGGACCACGGCCTCCGGGTCGTCGCCGTTCACGTGGAAGATCGGGGCCTCGATCATGCGGGCCACGTCGGTGCAGTACATCGAGGAGCGCGAGGACGCCGGGGCGGCGGTGAAGCCGACCTGGTTGTTCACCACGACGTGCACGGTGCCGCCGGTGCGGTAGCCGCGCAGCTGCGACATGTTCAGGGTCTCCGCGACGACGCCCTGGCCGGCGAAGGCCGCGTCGCCGTGGATCTGGATCGGCAGCACCGGGAAGGTGGTGCCGCCCTGGTCCAGGATGTCCTGCTTGGCGCGGGCGATGCCCTCGACGACCGGGTCCACGGCCTCCAGGTGGGAGGGGTTCGCGGCGAGCGAGACCTTGATGGTCTCGCCGTCCAGGCCGGTGAAGGTGCCCTCGGCGCCCAGGTGGTACTTGACGTCGCCGGAGCCGTGCATCGACTTCGGGTCGAGGTTGCCCTCGAACTCGCCGAAGATCTTGCCGTACGGCTTGCCGACGATGTTGGCCAGCACGTTCAGGCGGCCGCGGTGGGCCATGCCGATGACGGCCTCGTCCAGGCGGTGCTCGGCGGCGGAGTCGATGGTCGCGTCCAGCAGCGCGATCAGCGACTCACCGCCCTCCAGCGAGAAGCGCTTCTGGCCGACGTACTTGGTCTGCAGGAAGGTCTCGAAGGCCTCCGCCGAGTTCAGCCGGCGCAGGATCCGCAGC
Organism: Kitasatospora sp. NPDC028055; assembly: GCF_040637885.1. Taxonomy (NCBI): domain Bacteria; kingdom Bacillati; phylum Actinomycetota; class Actinomycetes; order Kitasatosporales; family Streptomycetaceae; genus Kitasatospora; species Kitasatospora sp. NPDC028055. Next base: position 88,079 of record NZ_JBEZXE010000012.1, read on the forward strand.
TGCTCCTCGCGCTCCGGCTTCGAGTACGGCTTCTCCAGGCGCTCCTGCAGCCACTTGCGCTGCTTCGGGTCCTGGATGTGCATGTACTCGATGCCGACGGTGCGGCAGTAGGTGTTGCGCAGCAGGCCGAGGATGTCGCGGAGCTTCATCATCTTCTGGCCGCCGAAGCCGCCGACCGCGAACTCGCGCTCCAGGTCCCACAGGGTGAGGCCGTGGGTGGTGACGTCCAGGTCGGGGTGCTTGCGCTGCTTGTACTCCAGCGGGTCGGTGTCGGCCATCAGGTGACCGCGGACCCGGTAGGAGTGGATCAGCTCCATGACGCGCGCGGTCTTGTTGACCTCGTCGTCGTGGGTGGTGGCGACGTCGGTGGCCCAGCGGACCGGCTCGTACGGGATCCGCAGCGACTCGAAGATCTCGTCGTAGAAGCCGTTCTCGCCGAGCAGCAGGCGGTGGATCTCGCGCAGGAACTCGCCGGACGCCGCGCCCTGGATGACGCGGTGGTCGTAGGTCGAGGTCAGCGTCATGATCTTGGAGACGCCCAGGCGGGACAGGGTCTCCGGGGCGGAGCCCTGGAACTCGGCCGGGTACTCCATGGCGCCGACGCCGACGATGGTGCCCTGGTTCTGCATCAGGCGCGGCACGGAGTGCACGGTGCCGATGCCGCCGGGGTTGGTCAGCGAGACCGTGACGCCGGTGAAGTCGTCCATGGTCAGCTTGTTGGCGCGGGCCCGGCGGACGATGTCCTCGTAGGCCTGCCAGAAGCCGAAGAAGTCGAGGGTCTCGGCCTTCTTGATGGCGGCGACGACGAGCTGGCGGTCGCCGTTCGGCTTGACCAGGTCGATCGCCAGGCCGAGGTTGACGTGCTCCGGCTTGACCAGGAAGGCCTTGCCGTCCTCCACCTTGTAGCTGTGGTTCATGCCCGGGGCGGCCTTGATGGCCTGGACCAGGGCGTAACCGATCAGGTGGGTGAAGGAGACCTTGCCACCGCGGGCGCGCTGCAGGTGGTTGTTGATGACGATGCGGTTGTCGATCAACAGCTTCGCCGGGACGGCGCGGACCGAGGTGGCGGTCGGCACCTCCAGCGAGGCGTCCATGTTGGTGGCGACGGCCTTGGCCGGGCCGCGCAGCTGGACCAGCTCGGGGCCGGCCGCGGCGGGGGCGGCGGGCGCGGCCGGGGCGGCGGCCTTGGGGGCCGGGGGCGCGGCGGGCGCGGCGGCGAGCGGGGCGGCGGCGGCCGGGGCCGGAGCGGCCGGGGCGGCGGCGGGTGCGGCCGGCGCAGCAGCTGCGGCGGGCGCGGGGGCAGCGGCAGGGGTCGGCGTGGGGCCGGCCTGGGTCGCGGCCTGGGTCACTGGGGTCACCTCGGTACCGGGCTTGTAGTCGGCGAAAAAGTCCCACCAGGCTCGGTCTACCGAGTTCGGGTCCTGGAGGTACTGCTGGTAGATCTCATCGACGAGCCACTCATTGGGGCCGAAGCCAGTGGAGCTTGCCGAGCTGTTGGGGGTTTCAGGGGACTGTGGCGACACGGCGGCAACCGCCCTCTTCCGCTTCCTTTTGGGATGTTTGGACAGCGGGGATTAAGGCTACGCCCCTGACCAGTGATCGCGCAGTCCCCGGGCCCCAGGCGTCGCCCAGATCACAGTCCTGACCTGCAGATTGGCTGAAAAAGCACGTTAGAAAGCCGTATCTGAGGGGAAACGATCGCGCCCGATCACCCCCTAAATCGGGGCGAAAGCGGACAAACACCCGGGTTCATCCGTCGACGATCTTCGTATGCGTCTGTGTCGGATCTGTGACAAATGTCCCGGCCGGCTCAGGACTGCCCGGGCAGCCGGACCTCGATCCGGCAGCCGCGCGGCGACTCGGCGACGGCGATCCGTCCGCCGTGCAGGTCCACCGCCCAGCGGGCGATCGCCAGGCCCAGCCCGGTGCCGCCGTCCGAGCCCGGCCCGGAGGCCGTCGCGGTGCCGCTGCGGCTGAACCGCTCGAAGACCCGGCCGCGGTCCGCCGGCGGGATGCCGGGGCCCTCGTCCTGGACCTCCAGCAGCAGGCCGCCGTCCTCGCCGTCGGGCCGGGCGCGCACCGTCACGGTGCCGCCGGGCGGGGAGTGCTTGCAGGCGTTGTCGACCAGGTTGGCGACCACCTGGTGGAGGCGTTCCGGGTCCGCCACGGCGGTCAGGCCGGCCGGGCTGACCTCCAGGGCGAGCCGGACGTCGCCGCGCCGGGAGAAGGCCCCGCCGGCCGTCGCGCCGTCCACGGTGACCCCGCGCAGCACGCCGTCCAGGAACTCGCGCACCTCGAAGGGGCGGGCGTCCAGGTCGACCACGCCGTCGTCGATCTTGGAGAGGTCCAGCAGGTGGGTGACCAGGCGGCCGAGCCGCTCGGTCTGCTCCAGCGCGGCCCCCAGCGTCGCCGGGTTGGGCTGGACGACGCCGTCCACCACGTTCTCCAGCACGGCGCGCAGTGCCGCGATCGGCGTGCGCAGCTCGTGCGAGACGTTGGCGACCAGCTCCCGGCGGTGCCGGTCGGCGGCCTGGAGGTCGGCGGCCATGCCGTTGAAGGCGGCCGCCAGTTCGCCGATCTCGTCGCGCGAGTTCACCTCGACCCGGCGGCTGTAGTCGCCGGAGGCCATCGCGCGGGCGGCGTCCGTCATCTCGCGCAGCGGGGCGGTCAGCCCGTGTGCGAGGAACTGCATGAACAGCAGCGAGGCGATCATGGAGAAGACCATGATGATCCGGATCTGGGTCTCGGACCGGATCGCCACGACCACCATCCCGGTGGCCAGGAACACGGAGACGATCACCAGCAGGGCGAGCTTGCCCTTGATCGAGCGGACCGGGTCGAGCGGACGGATGTCGGCCCAGACCCGGCTGGCCGCCCGGGCGGCCAGGGTCTGCGGGCGAGCGCCGTCGGCGTCCCCGTTGCGTTGCTGTGGAAAGGTCATTGGTCCCCTGTGATCCCCGCGTGTTGTCACGGCGGTGCCGGGACACGGGCCCCCCGGTGGCCCGTCGCCCGAAGCCCCCGTCAGGAGAGCGGGGCCTCCAGCGCGTATCCGACGCCGTGGACGGTGCGGATCCAGCTGGCGCCGATCTTGCGGCGCAGCGCCTTCACGTGGCTGTCCACGGTGCGGGTGCCGGACGCGTCGGTCCAGTCCCACACCTCGGCCAGCAGCTGCTCGCGGGTGAGCACCGCGCGCGGCTGGGCGGCCAGGCAGGCCAGCAGGTCGAACTCGGTCGGCGTCAGGTGGACGTCGCCCGAGGCGAGCCGGACCCGGCGCTGCACGTGGTCGATCTCCAGCTCGCCGAAGCGCAGGCTGCCGAGCGCGGGCGTGCGGGCCGCCTGCTGGGCACGCTCGACGCGGCGCAGCAGCACGTTGACCCGGGCGGCCAGTTCGCGCATGGAGAACGGCTTGGTCATGTAGTCGTCGGCACCGACGCCGAGGCCGACCAGCAGGTCCGTCTCGTCGTCGCGGGCGGTCAGCATCAGTACCGGCACCGGGCGCTGGGCCTGGATCCGGCGGCACACCTCCAGCCCGTCGAAGCCGGGCAGCATGATGTCCAGGACCACCAGGTCCGGCTGCCAGGTGTGGAAGCCGTCCACCGCGCCGGGGCCGTCGTGGGCCACGGCGACCTTGAACCCCTCGGCGCCCAGTCGCGCCGCGATCGACTCGGCGATCGTGGGTTCGTCCTCCACCACCAGCACTCTGCGCTGGCTGCTCACAGTGCCGCCGGTGTTGGGGTTGTCCTGCTGAATTTCTGTCACGGTCACGCCACCGCCCCCAGGGCTGCGGGCCGGCCACCTGTGGGGATGGCGGGGCTCCGCTCGTAGTCTTGTTCCGTCGTGGACTGTGCCGGGTCCGCCGTCCCGTTCGTGCACCGGGGAGTGGCGGACGGATGGTCTTCCGTCCACTCCTCCCACGCACTTCGCAGCGTACGGACAGCGGATGCCTCCCGGCAGGCGGACCGGACGTTTCCGGCCCGCTGGGCCGGCTGTCCGGCCACCCTCGGGCCCACCGCACGAGTGGGCACGGGCCGATACCTTACCCGGCGAATTTTCACTGCGTAACGGTACGTATGCAGTTCAGTTGACGCCAAGTCGCCGGTCAGAGGCCCTACTGACGCGTTAATAGGAAGTAGGTCTGGACCAATGCCGGGAATCCGGCCGGTCCCGCCGTCGACGGTCTTCACGGGCTTTTCTCAGGTGCCTCTCAGAACCTCGACGTAGCGTGGCCGCGACAACGCCCCGCAGGGCGGAATCCGGCCTCCGCGCCGGGGCGTCGGGTGCCTCCGGGCGCCGTGCGGCTGCGGGTGTGGGAGCGGAGGCGTCATGGCTGGACTGCGGTGGGGTGCCGGCGGGCGCGCGCCTTCGGGGGCGCCGTACGGAATGCTTCCGGGCCGGCTGCGCGGCGGTGCCGTCGAATGGCTGCTGGAACGCGTGCCGACACCGCGGCGTACTCCGTTCACGATCGGATATCTCGCGGTCGTCGGAGCCACCTCGACCTTCGCCGGGATCGCCGATCCGGAACTCGTCCGGCGTTTGCAGGAAGCTTCCAGCTCTGACGGCCACAACCTGCTCGAGCACCCGCTGCGCGCCCTGCTGCTCAGCGGCTTCTGGGTGGCCGGGGGATCGTGGCTGCCCTACCTGTGGGGGTTCGCCCTCACCCTGGCCCCGTTGGAGCGGCGGGTCGGGCCGGCCCGGACGGCGGCGGTGCTCGCCGCCGGGCACGTCGCGGCCACCCTGCTCTCCCAGGGTGTGGTGATCACCGCGGTGGAGACCGGACGGCTGGCCCCGGCGGCGATGGACCAGCTGGACATCGGCGTCAGCTACGGCGTGCTCGCCTGCCTGGGCGCGGCGGCCGGGGCGCTGCCGCCGCGCGCGCGTGCGGTGGCGCTGGCCGGCGTCGGGCTGATGCTCGTCCAGCAGATCGCCACCCAGAAGGACCTGGTCACGGCGGTGGGGCACCCGGCCGCGCTGCTCACCGGGATGGCGCTGGGGCGCCGGCTGGACCGGATCGAGCGGCGCCCGCCCGGGCCGCGGTCGCGTCCGGCGCGGCTGCGGGCGGTCGGCTCCGCCGCTTCCCCGTCCGCCTCCTCGGCGCTCTCCTCGGGGCTCTCCTCGGTCGTCTCCCTCGCCGCCGCGGCGGTGCGGGCCGGGCGGCGGCCGTCCACCGCGCGCTGACGCCGGGGCCCTCTTGGGCCGTTCTTTCCGCTTCCTTTTGACGGCGCCTCCTCCCGGCCGTTCCGGTGACGTCGCCGTTCGCTCACGGCGAACAAGATGCGGGGAACAACTGGCGCTCGTGAATCCTTAGTCAGGTCGACTCAAGTTCACTGACCGGGGAGAGATCATGGCATCGACGTCCACACCGCTCACCCTGCCCGTGCTGCCCCTCGACGACGAGGTGGTGCTCCCGGGCATGGTCGTCCCGCTGGACCTCAAGGACACCGAGGTGCGTGCCGCGGTCGAGGCCGCCCGTGCCGCGGCCGCCGGCTCCGGCAAGCCCCAGGTCCTGCTGGTCCCGCGGGTGGACGGCTCGTACGCGGCGGCCGGCACGCTGGCCACCGTGGAGCAGGTCGGCCGGCTGGCCGACGGCGACCCGGCGGCGCTGGTGCGCGCCGTGCGCCGGGTCCGGATCGGGGTCGGCACCACCGGCCCCGGCGCCGCCCTCTGGGTGGAGACCACACCGTTCCAGGAGTCCTCGGTCGGCATGCCGGTGGCCGGGCGGGCCGCCGAGCTGGTCAAGGAGTACAAGGCGCTGTCCACCCAGTGGCTGCGCAAGCGCGGCGCCTGGCAGATCGTCGACCGGGTGGCGCAGATCGAGGGCGTCGGCGAGCTCGCCGACAACATCGGCTACGCGCCCTTCGCCACCGCCGAGCAGAAGCTCAAGGTGCTGCTGGAGGCCGACCAGGTCGCCCGCCTGGAGTACGCGCTCACCCTGCTGCGCGACCACCTCGCCGAGGAGGAGGTCAACGACACCATCCGCAAGGACGTCGAGGAGGGCGTGGCCAAGCAGCAGAAGGAGTTCCTGCTCCGCCGCCAGCTGGAGGCCGTCCGCAAGGAGCTGGCCGAGCTGAACGGCGACCCGGCCGACGAGGAGGGCGACTACCGCGCCCGGGTCGAGGCCGCCGACCTGCCCGAGAAGGTCCGCGAGGCCGCGCTCAAGGAGGTCGACAAGCTGGAGCGCTCCTCCGACCAGTCGCCCGAGGGCTCCTGGATCCGCACCTGGCTGGACACCGTCCTGGAGCTGCCCTGGAACGAGCGCAGCGAGGACGCGTACGACATCGCCGGCGCCCGCGCCGTGCTGGACGCCGACCACGCCGGCCTGGCCGACGTGAAGGACCGCATCGTCGAGTACCTCGCGGTGCGCAAGCGCCGGGCCGACCAGGGGCTCGGGCTGGTCGGCGGGCGCCGGGGCGGCGCGGTGCTGGCCCTGGTCGGGCCGCCCGGCGTCGGCAAGACCTCGCTCGGCGAGAGCGTGGCCCGCGCCATGGGCCGCAGCTTCGTCCGGGTCGCGCTCGGCGGCGTCCGGGACGAGGCCGAGATCCGCGGCCACCGGCGCACCTACGTCGGCGCGCAGCCCGGCCGGCTGGTGCGGGCGATCAAGGAGGCCGGTTCGATGAACCCGGTCGTCCTGCTCGACGAGATCGACAAGGTCGGCTCCGACTACCGGGGAGACCCGGCCGCCGCCCTGCTGGAGGTGCTGGACCCGGCGCAGAACCACACCTTCCGGGACCACTACCTGGAGGTCGAGCTCGACCTCTCCGACGTGGTCTTCCTCGCCACCGCCAACGTGCTGGAGGCCATCCCCGAGCCGCTGCTCGACCGGATGGAGCTGGTCCGGCTGGACGGCTACACCGAGGACGAGAAGGTCGTCATCGCCCGCGACCACCTGCTCCCGCGCCAGCTGGAGAAGGCCGGCCTCGGCGGCGAGCAGGTCGGCGTGGACGAGGAGGCGCTGCGCCGGCTCGCCGGGGAGTACACCCGGGAGGCGGGCGTGCGGAACCTGGAGCGCTCGATCGCCCGGGTGCTGCGCAAGATCGCCGCCCAGGCCGAGCTCGGCGAGCGCGAGCTGCCCGCCGCGGTCGGCGCGGCGGACCTGCCCGCCCTGATCGGCCGCCCGCACCACGTGCCGGAGTCCGCCCAGGAGCCGGCCGAGCGGCGCACCGCCGTCCCCGGGGTGGCCACCGGCCTCGCCGTCACCGGCGCCGGCGGCGACGTCCTCTACATCGAGGCCTCGCTGGCCGACGCCGAGACCGGCGGCACCGGGCTGACCCTGACCGGGCAGCTGGGTGACGTGATGAAGGAGTCCGCGCACATCGCGCTCTCCTACCTCCGCTCGCGCGGCGCCGAGCTGGAACTGCCGGTCACCTCGCTGCGCGACCGCGGCGTGCACCTGCACATCCCGGCCGGGGCCGTCCCCAAGGACGGGCCGAGCGCCGGCATCACCATGACCACGGCGCTCGCCTCGCTGCTCTCCGGCCGCAGGGTGCGCACCGACGTGGCGATGACGGGCGAGGTGTCGCTGACCGGGCGGGTGCTGCCGATCGGCGGGGTGAAGCAGAAGCTGCTCGCCGCCGACCGGGCCGGCGTCACCACGGTGATCATCCCCAAGCGCAACGAGGCCGACCTGGACGACGTCCCGGCCGAGGTGCTGGAGCGGCTCACCGTCCACCCGGTGGCCGACGTACGGGAGGTGCTGGAGCTGGCCCTGGAGCCGGCCGGAGTGCTGGTCGCCGCGGCCTGACGCGGTCGGCGCGGGCGGCCCGGGCCGGTCCGGCGGATCCGCCGGACCGGCCCGCCGCGTGCCACACTGCGGAGATGCCGTCCCCCACGCAGCGCGTCCTGGCCCGGGTGCCGGCGAGGCTGCGGCCGTTCCTGGTGCGGCACCGCCGGCTGGTGAAGTTCCTGACGGTCGGCAGCGGCTGCTTCGTCCTCACCACGGTGATCGACGTCGAGCTCAAGTTCACCGTCCTGGAGCACCAGCCGGTGGTCGCCCTGACGGTGGCGACGGTGATCGCCACCGTCGTCTCCTACGTGCTCAACCGCCGCTGGGCCTTCCGGACGGACGGGCGCCGGCCGGAGGCCCTGCTGTTCTTCCTGGTCAGCGTGGTGGCGATCGGCGTCAACGACATCCCGCTTGCGCTCTCCCGGTACGCCCTCGACCTGCGCGAGCCGTACGTCGACCCGTTCCAGCAGGAGGTCGCCGACTTCCTCAGCGGGATGGTGGTCGGCACCTTCGTCGCCATGCTGTTCCGCTTCTGGGCGATGCGGCGCTGGGTCTTCACCAGCCCCGCCGCCCGGACGCACGCGGAGCCGGAACCCGGTTACGCTGCACCCGAGATGCCACGGGATGTACCGGAAAGACCGTGAGGTGAGGGTTATGCGCGGGGAGCCGGACGGCGTCCGGACCGGGCCCGCCAGCCAGCAGGGGATGCGCCGGGCCAACCTGGCCCTGGTGCTCGGCCTGATCGCGCGCGGCCCCCGCTCGCGCGCCGAGGTGGCCGCCGGAACCGGCCTGACCAGGGCCGCGGTCTCCTCGCTCGCCGAACAGCTGATCTCGGCCGGCCTGGTCGTCGAGGAGGGCCCGGCCGCCCCCAGCGGCAAGGTCGGCCGCCCCGGCACCGCGCTCGGCCTCAACCCGCTCGGGCCCGGCGGCCTCGGCGCCGAGATCGGGGTCCGCCACCTCGGCGTCTGCGTGGTCGACCTGCGCGGCGAGGTCCGGGCCTGGCGGCGCGAGGAGAGCGCCAACCACGGCCGGGAACCCGCCGCCGTGATGGCCGACCTGGCCCGGCTGGTGCGCTCGGCCGTCGCCGAGTCCGGCCTGCGCCCGGCCGGGCTGACCCTGGCCGTGCCCGGGCTGGTCGGCAGCGGCGGGGTGCTCCAGCGGGCCGCCAACCTCGGCTGGCAGGACGTCCCGCTGGCCGCCGAGCTGCGCCCGGCGCTGCGCGTGGTCGGCGACGGCCTGGCCGAACTGCCGGTCGACGCGGACAACGAGGCCAACCTCGGCGGCCTGGCCGAACGCTGGCTGGGCGAGGGCCCGGAGGACTTCCTGTACGTCTCCGCCGAGGCCGGCGTCGGCGCCGCCGTGGTGGTCGGCGGCCGGCTGCTGCGCGGGTCGCGCGGCTACGCGGGCGAGCTGGGCCACATGCCTGTCCACCCCGAGGGGCGGCGCTGCGCCTGCGGCTCGCACGGCTGCCTGGAGCAGTACGCGGGAGAGGCGGCGGTGCTGCGGGCGGCGGGGCTGGCCGGGGTGCCCGGCGACTGGGTGGCGCTGCTCGCCGAACGCGCCGGCGCCGGGGACGAGCCGGTCCGGACGGCGCTGGCCGGGGCGGGGGCCGCACTCGGCATCGCCGCCGCCGGGGCGGTCAACCTGCTGGACCCGGCCGAGGTGGTGCTGGGCGGCGGCTACGCCCGGCTGGCGCCCTGGCTGGTGCCGGCGATGCGGCACGAGCTGGCGGCCCGGGTGACGGTCCGGCCCTGGGCGGAGGACCGGCTCACGGTCTCCCGGCTCGGCCGGCGCGGGCCGCTGCTGGGGGCGGCGGTGGGCGTGGTGCGCGCGATCGTCGCCGACCCGGGGCCGCTCGCGGGCGGCTGAGCCGACCGGCCCCTGACAGGAGCGGGCCCCCGGAACAGCAACGGGCCCCCGACCACTGCGGTCGGGGGCCCGTCCGGTGCCGTGGGCGGTGCGCCGGGGCTCAGGCCGCGGCGGGGGCCTCGGCGTCGAGCTCGCGCCCGGCCTCGCGCGGGGTGCGCAGGACGGCCAGGAAGGCGACGGCGACGCCGACCAGCGCCCAGACCACCAGGACCAGGATCGGCATGCCCAGGTTGGTGGAGCCGAAGTAGGCGATCGACTTGGTGGCGCTGGTGCCGGCGCCGTTCGGGATCAGCGAGCCGATCGCCCGCCAGAACGGAGGCATCATCGGGGCCGGGTAGACGCCGCCGGCGCTCGGGTTGCCGAGCACCACGAAGACCAGCACCGCGAGGCCGATGCCGATGATGCCGAACAGGCACTGCAGGGCCATGGTGAAGGCGCCGACGGTGAACACCACCAGGGCGCCGAGGGCGGTCAGCGACAGGATCGAGCCGGGCATCGCGTCCAGCACCGGCCCGGCGATGATCGTGCCGCCGAGCCCGGCGCCGACCGAGTACAGCGCGAGGACGCCGAGGCGGATCAGCAGGCGGTGGACGTTGGCCGGCTTGGAGCCGGCGCTGATGCCGAGGATGGAGGCGACCAGGTAGCCGCCGACGCACCAGCCGATGACCAGGTAGAAGCCGGTGAGGCCGTTGGTGTCGCCCTTGGCCAGCGGCACGACGTCCTCGACCTTGACGGTGCGGCCCTGGGACTTGTCCAGCGCGGTGGTGATGCTCTCGGCGGCCTTGGCGGCCGAGGTGCCGCGGGCGCCGGCGGTCAGCAGGGTGTCCTGGGTGCCGTTCGGGTCCACGACCAGCGCGGCGTAGATCTTCTGGTCCTTGATCTGCTGGGTGGCCGTCTCGGTGTCCGGCGCGGTGACCGGCTTGACCGCCTCGTCCGGCACCGACTCCAGGGCCTGGACCAGCTTGGGCGTGACCTGCGGCGGGGCGACCACCGCGATCGACAGCTTGTGCGGCGTCGGGTGGTGCAGCGCCCCGACGTACGAGGTGATGAACCCGAGCTGCAGCAGCAGCACGCCGATCACCAGCAGTGCCGCACGCGGTGTGACCGCGCCCTTCAGTTCGGCGACGAATCCCTGCCCCGGGGCGGTCATCCACATCTCCTTGCGTATCGGCGGAAAACGGATACTTAATACCATGAACTAACTTGCTCTTCCTACCTCCCGCGCCGGTTCTCGGCCACTGCCGCTGGGCGGCGCCGGCGCCGCGGCGGACGAGGAGTGCCTGGTGGTGACGGGGCGTCGGGTCGGGGCGAGGGCCCGGCGGGCCGCGCCGAAGTGGCGGAACTCTCACGCCGGGCGGGGCTTTACTTGGGCTTGAAGAAGGTTGCCTTACTCAACTATCAGTCGTATGGTTGCTTAAGGCAACGAATTTTCCTGCCCGTGTACCCCGCACGCCGCGCCCTGCGCCCCGCCCCGTAGCCGTCCGCCTCGCCGAAGGACCCAGATGACCGTGACCACCCAGGCCTCGACCGGCGCCGCAGCCGCCGTCGACGACCGTCCGATGACCCACCGGCAGGTGATGGAGGCACTGTCCGGCCTGCTGCTCGGCCTGTTCGTGGCCGTGCTCTCGTCGACCGTCGTCTCCAACGCCCTGCCGCACATCCTCACCGACCTGCACGGCGGCCAGTCCGCCTACACCTGGGTGATCACCGCGGCCCTGCTCACGCTGACCGCCTCCACCCCGATCTGGGGCAAGCTCTCCGACCTGGCCAGCAAGAAGCTGCTGCTCCAGATAGCCCTGCTGATCTACATCGCCACCTCCGCGCTGGCCGGCCTCTCGCAGAACACCGGCGAGCTGATCGCCTGCCGCGCCCTCCAGGGCATCGGCGCCGGCGGCGTCGTCGCGCTCGGCCAGATCTGCCTGGCCGCGATGGTCCCGCCGCGCGAGCGCGGCCGGTACAGCGGCTACTTCGGCGCGGTGTTCGCCCTCGCCACCATCGGCGGCCCGCTGATCGGCGGCGTCATCGTCGACACCTCCTGGCTCGGCTGGCGCTGGTGCTTCTACGTCGGCATCCCGTTCGCGCTGGCCGCGATCCTGGTGGTGCAGCGCACCCTCAAGCTGCCGGTGGTCAAGCGCCCGGCGAAGATCGACTACCTGGGCGCGCTGGTCATCACCGGCGCCGTCAGCCTGCTGATGATCTGGATCACGCTGGCCGGCACCGACTACCCGTGGCTGTCCTGGCAGACCGCGGCCATGGTCGGCGGTGGCGTGCTGCTGGCCGCGCTGGCCGTGGTGGTCGAGCGCCGCGCCGCCGAGCCGATCATCCCGCCGTCGCTGTTCAAGTACCGCACCGTCACCCTGGCCGCGATCGCCAGCGTGCTGGTCGGCGTCGGGATGTACGGCGCGACCACCTTCCTCAGCCAGTACTTCCAGCTGGCCCGGGACAAGTCCCCGACGACGGCCGGCCTGATGACGCTGCCGATGATCATCGGCCTGGCGGTCTCCTCCGCGGTGGCCGGCCGGCTGATCACCAAGTACGGCAGGTGGAAGGCCTACCTGGTCGCCGGCACCGCGCTGCTCGCGATCGGCTTCGGCCTGCTCGGCACCGCCCGGGTCGACACCAACTACGGGCTGCTCTCGCTCTACATGGCGCTCACCGGCATCGGCCTCGGCCTGACCAGCCAGAACCTGGTGCTCGCGGTGCAGAACACGGTGCCCCGGCACGAGCTCGGCGCGGCCAGCTCCGTCGTCACCTTCTTCCGCACGATGGGCGGCGCGATGGGCGTCTCCGCGCTGGGCGCGCTGATGTCCAACAAGGTCGGCCACTACCTGGCCGAGAACCTCGCCGCGGCGCACATCCCGGCCGGGGCCGCGGCCTCCGGCGGCGGCATCCCGGACCTGGCGAAGCTGCCGGCCCCGATCCTGCCGCTGGTCACCGACGCGTTCGGCCACGGCGTCGGCACGGTCTTCCTGTGGGCCGCGCCCTTCGCGGCGCTGTCCTTCATCACCGTGCTGTTCATCCGGGAGACCGCGCTGCGGACCACCCAGGAGAGCTGACCGGGGCGGGGAAGCGCGCAGGCACGAACGCCGACGGGCCGGGGAGAGTTCGACTCTCCCCGGCCCGTCGGCGTCGCTCGGTGCCGTGGTGCCTTACGGCGCGGCACCGAGCCGCGATGCCTTACGGCGCGGCGATCAGCACCAGGCCGTAGACCACGGCGCAGGCGCAGAGCGCGAAACAGGCGTACGCGCCGGCCAGCAGGGCGGGCTTGCCGCCGCCGGCCGCCTGACCGCCCGCCTCGCGGGAGCTCAGCGCGGCCTCCCGGCGGGACAGCGCCAGGATGCCGAGGGCGAAGACGGCGACCACGGCGACGGTGACGCCGAAGCTGATGCCGGCGGTCTGGGCCAGGGCGTTCCACTTGATGTGCATGGGAGTGCTCCTCGGTCTGCGGCGCTCAGGCCGCGACCGTGGTCGAGGCGGGGGTGGGGGCGGCGGTGGCCGGGGTGGCGGCGACCTCGACGGGGGTGACCTCGACCGGGGTGACCTCGGGGACGTCGTTGACGTTGTCCGCGCCGACCGGCTGGCGGCGGGAGATGACCCACATGGTGGCCGAACCGGCCACCAGCACGGCGCCGACCAGGGCGACGCCCCAGGCGCCCTGGCGGGCCAGTACGGCCGCTCCGCCGGCGACCAGGCCGGCGGCCGGCAGGGTCAGGCCCCAGGTGTAGACCATGCGGCGGACCAGGCTCCAGCGCAGCTCCGGCTTCGGGCCGCCGAGGCCGGCGCCCATGATGCCGCCGGTGCAGACCTGGGTGGTGGAGAGGCCGAAGCCCATGTGCGAGGAGGTCAGGATGACGGTGGAGACGGCCGACTCGGAGGCGAAGCCCTGCAGCGGCTTGATGTCCGCCAGGCCCTTGCCCATCGAGCGGATGATCCGCCAGCCGCCCATGTAGGTGCCGAGCGCGATCGCGGCGCCCGCCGAGACGATCACCCAGGTGGGGGGCAGCGCGCCGTGCGGCAGGGCGCCGACCGAGACCAGGGTCAGGGTGATGATGCCCATCGTCTTCTGGGCGTCGTTGGTGCCGTGCGCCAGCGAGATCAGCGAGGAGGAGAAGATCTGGCCGGTCTTGAAGCCCTTGTCGGTGGCGGCGCCGTTGCCCCTGCGGGTGATCGCGTAGGCCAGCTTGGTGGCGCCCCAGGAGGCGAGGCCGGCGACCAGGGGGGAGGCGACCGCCGGGATGATGATCTTGGTGATCACGGTGTCGAAGTTGACGCCGTTCATGCCGACGCCGACGATCGTGGCGCCGATCAGGCCGCCGTACAGGGCGTGCGAGGAACTGGACGGCAGACCGCGCAGCCAGGTCAGCAGGTTCCAGAGGATCGCGCCGGCCAGGGCGGCGAAGATCACCTCGGGGTGGATGCCGGCCTTCTCGTTGACGATGCCACCGGAGATGGTGGTGGCGACCTTCACCGACAGGAACGCGCCTGCGAAGTTGAGCAGGGCCGCGATGGTGACCGCGACCTTCGGACGGAGGGCCCCGGTCGCGATCGCGGTGGCGGACGCGTTGGCGGTGTCGTGGAACCCGTTGGTGAAGTCGAAGGCGAGCGCCGTGATGATCACAACGGCTACCAGGAACGAGATGTGTTCCATACCCAAACAATCGTCGTAGTTGTCGCACGGACGTTGATGACCTCGCGACCGTAGGTCTGTTGGGTAAACGGAAGGTGAACTGAGCCGGGAATCGTGGTTCCGCCGGTGACCCACCGGTGTCCGGGAGCTTTCGGAGGGGTGTCCTGGGCCGCGCTGAGCTGGGCATTGGCGGAGAACGTCCTGTTTCGCCCCCGTTTGCTGAGACCTGTCTCACAGCTGCCGCGCGGATCAACGGGTCGGCAGATCAACAGTTCAATCGAGAATTAACCTCCCGGTCCGCGTGCGCTCTGTTTCCGACGAGTAACCCGTGGGAGGATCTGCGGGATCGTTCCCGGGGGAGCCCGCGGGCGGCGCACCGGCAGGACAGGGCAAGGGCGGGGAGGACCACCCATGGGCGGGGCTGCACAGCGCACGGAGACAACAGGAGTACGCCCCTGGGTGCGGGCGGCCCTGCGGTGCGGAGCCGTCCTCGCGGCCGCCGCGCTGGCGCTGCCGGTCGCCACCCAGGCCGCCTACGCGGCACCCGACCCGGGCGCCGGCGCCGCCGTCGCCCCCGGAGCCGACCCGCTCGCCGCGGCCAAGGCCACCCTCGGCCCGCTGCTCGACCAGCTGCACGGGCTCTACCAGAGCGCCGAGGCCGCCACCGAGCAGTACAACGGCGCGGTCGCCAAGGTCGCCGAGCAGCAGACCACGCTCACCGACCTCCAGGGCAGGCTCGACAAGCAGCAGAAGCAGGTCGACGCCGGGACGGACATCGCCTCCCAGCTCGCCGCCGCCCAGTACCGCAACGGCGCCTCCTCCGCCTACGCCGAGCTGCTGCTCTCCAAGGACCCGTACGAGGCCGTCACCATCGCCGAGCTGCTCGCCGCGGCCAGCCGCTCGCAGTCCGAGTTCCTGGACAAGCTCAAGGCCGACCGGGACGCGCTCGACGGCTTGAAGAAGCAGACCGAGGAAGCCCTCAAGACCTCGCAGGCGCTGGTCGTCCAGCAGGACGCCGCCAAGGCCAAGGTCACGGCCGACCTCGCCTCGGTCGAACAGCTGGTCTCCTCGCTCACCGGCGCCCAGCGCACCGAACTCGAACAGCTGGAGAAGGCCAAGGCCGACGAGGCCCAGCTCGCCTTCCTCGCCTCCGGCGCCCTCGGCAAGGGCGAGCGCACCCCCTCGCTGGCCGGCCGCGGCGCCGTCGCCTTCGCACTCGCCCAGCTCGGCAAGCCGTACCTGTGGGGCGGCACCGGCCCGGACTCCTACGACTGCTCCGGCCTCACCTCGCAGGCCTGGCTGCACGCGGGGAAGGCGATCCCGCGCACCAGCCAGGAGCAGTGGGCGCAGCTGCAGCACGTCCCGCTGAACCAGCTGCGGCCCGGCGACCTGGTGGTCTACTTCCAGGACGCCTCGCACGTCGCGATGTACATCGGCGGCGGGCTGATCGTCCAGGCGCCGCGGCCGGGCGCGTTCATCAAGGTCTCGCCGATCGGCTCGATGGCGATCCTCGGCGCCGTCCGCCCCGACCCGGACGGCACGGCCGACGACGCCGGCGGCGCCTGGAAGGTGCCGGACCTGCCGAAGGGCTGGGACACCGTCACCCCGATCGCGCCCAGTCCGGTCGACCGGACCCCGGCTCCGCCGGCCACCGGCGGCACCCCGGCCACGCCCACCCCGGGCGGCACCGGCACGCCGACCGGGACGCCGTCCGGCACCGGCACGCCGACGACGCCGACCGGCCCGGGCACGCCGACCGGTACGCCCACCGGGACCCCGACCCAGACGCCGACGGGCACGCCGACCCAGACGCCGAGCGACAAGCCCACCCAGACGCCGACGGGCACCCCTACCGGCACGCCGTCCGGCACCGGGACGCCGTCGGGCACCGGCACCCCGAGCGGCACCGGCTCGGCGAGCGCCCCCGTGCCGGGCAGCCCCACGGCCACGCTGCCGCTCGGCGGCCTGCTGCACTGATCGCGTACGGCTACGGCACCGCGTTCGGCTCCGGTACCGCGTACGGCTCCGGCACGAGGAGGCCGCCCCGCGTCCCAGGACGCCGGGCGGCCTCCGTGCCGTTCGGGGGTGCCGTTACCCGGCCGCGCCGGTGTCGGGCTCGAAGCGGATCACCACGGCCTTGGAGGTCGGGGTGTTGCTGATGTCGGCCGTGGAGTCGAGCGGCACCAGCACGTTGGTCTCCGGGTAGTAGGCCGCCGCGCCGCCGCGGGCGACGGGGTAGTGGACGACCCGGAAGTGCGGGGCGCGGCGCTCGGTGCCGTCCGTCCACTCGCTGACCAGGTCGACGTACCGGCCCTCGGTGAGGTCGAGTTCGGCGGCGTCCGCCGGGTTGACCAGGACGACGCGGCGACCGCCCTTGATCCCGCGGTAGCGGTCGTCCAGGCCGTAGATCGTGGTGTTGTACTGGTCGTGCGAGCGCAGGGTCTGCAGCAGTAGCCGGCCCGGCGGGACCTCGGGGGCGGTCAGCGGGTTGACCGTGAAGTTGGCCTTCCCGGTGGCGGTGGGGAAGGTGCGGGTGTCCCGGGGGCCGTGCGGGAGGGTGAAGCCGCCGGGGCGGCGGACCTTCTCGTTGAAGTCCTCGAAGCCCGGCACCACCCGGGCGATCCGGGCGCGCAGGGTGTCGTAGTCGGTCGCGAAGTCCTCCCACGGCACGGTGTCCCGCGGGCCGAGGACGGTGCGGGCGAGGCGGCAGACGATCGCCGTCTCGGAGAGCAGCCCCGGCGCGGGCGGGCGCAGTCCGCCGCGCGAGGAGTGGACCTGGCCCATCGAGTCCTCGACGCTGACGAACTGGGCGCCGGCGGCGGTGACGTCCCGGTCGGTGCGGCCCAGGGTGGGCAGGATCAGGGCCCGGGCGCCGGTGACCACGTGCGAGCGGTTGAGCTTGGTGGAGACGTGGACGGTCAGCCGGCAGCGGCGCATCGCGGCCTCGGTGACCTCGGTGTCCGGGGTCGCGGCGACGAAGTTGCCGCCCATCGCGAAGAACACCTTGACCCTGCCGTCGCGCATCGCCCGGATGGTGTCCACCGAGTCGAGGCCGTGGGCGCGCGGCGGCTCGAAGCCGAACTCGTTCTCCAGCGCGTCCAGGAAGGCCTTGGCGGGCCGCTCGAAGATGCCCATGGTGCGGTCGCCCTGGACGTTGCTGTGCCCGCGCACCGGGCAGACCCCGGCGCCGGGGCGGCCCACGTTGCCGCGCAGCAGCAGGAAGTTGACCACCTCGCGGATGGTCGGCACCGCGTGCTTGTGCTGGGTGAGGCCCATCGCCCAGCAGACGATGATCTTCTTCGAGGCCAGCACCAGCCGGCCGAGCTCCTCGATCTGCTCCCAGGGCAGGCCGGTCGCCGCGAGCACCTCCTCGCGGTCCGTCTTCCGGGCCTGCTCCTCGAACTCCTCGAAGCCGTGGCAGTGTTCGGCGACGAAGGCGCGGTCCACGCCGTCCGCCTCCAGGATCATCCGGTTGAGCGCGCGGAACAGCGCCAGGTCGCCGCCGAGGCGGATCTGCAGGAAGAGGTCGGTCAGCTTGGTGCCGTGGCCGAGCAGGCCGCGGGCGTTCTGCGGGTTCTTGAACCGCTCCAGGCCCGCCTCCGGCAGCGGGTTGACGCTCACCACGGTGGCACCGGCCCGCTTGGCGCGCTCCAGCGCGGAGAGCATCCGGGGGTGGTTGGTGCCCGGGTTCTGGCCGGCCACGATGATCAGGTCGGCCTGGTAGAGGTCCTTGAGGCTGACGCTGCCCTTGCCGACGCCGAGCGTCTCGGTGAGCGCCGAACCGGACGACTCGTGGCACATGTTGGAGCAGTCCGGCAGGTTGTTGGTGCCGAACCGGCGGGCGAACAGCTGGTACGCGAAGGCGGCCTCGTTGCTGGTGCGGCCGGAGGTGTAGAAGGCGGCGCCGTCCGGGGTCTCCAGGGCGCGCAGCTCCTCGGCGATCAGCGCGAAGGCGTCGTCCCAGGAGACCGGGGTGTAGTGGGTGGCGCCCTCGTCCAGCAGCATCGGCTGGGTGAGCCGGCCCTGCTGGCCCAGCCAGTAGCCGGAGCGTTCGGCCAGGTCGGCGACCGGGTGGGCGGCGAAGAACTCGGCCCGGATCCGGCGCTCGGTGGCCTCCTCGGCGACGGCCTTGGCGCCGTTCTCGCAGAACTCGGCGGTGTGGGTCTTGCCGGGCTCCGGCCAGGCGCAACCGGGGCAGTCGAAGCCGTCCGGCTGGTTGACCTTGAGCAGGGTGGCGAGGGTGCGCCGGGCGCCCATCTGCTCGGCGGCCATCCGCAGGCTGTGACCGACGGCGGGCAGGCCGGCGGCCGCGTGCTGGGGCGCGGACACCTCGGGGGCGTCCTGCACCGGGTCGCTCTGCGGGGCCTGCTTGGCCATGACTGCGCTCCTCGGGGCTGTACGGGTCCGAGCCGTCGCACCGTTGCGGGCTCTCCGCTCATCCTTCCACCTGGGCCGTCGGGTGGGGAGGCCCGTCAGGTGGGGAGGGCTGTCGGCCGTCGGTAGAGTCTGGGCGTCACAACGGGTGGGGGAGGGGCGCGTGCGAGTCGGGGACGTTCTGGACGGCCGGTACGAGCTGCGGGAGAAGCTCGGCCAGGGCGGTTTCGGAGTGGTCTGGCGGGCCCAGGACACCCGGATGCAGCGGCCGGTGGCCGTCAAGGTCATCGGGCACCACGGCGGCGACCAGGCGAAGGCCGCACTGCGCTTCGTCCGGGAGGCCTGCGCGGCCGGGAACCTCTCGCACCCGCACATCGTCACCGTGCACGACCTGGGGCAGAGCGAGGCCGACGACCAGCAGGTCACCTTCCTGGTGATGGAGCTGCTCACCGGCCGCACCCTGACCGAGGTGCTCCGGGCCGGACTGCCCGAGCCCGCGCTCAGCCTGCGCTGGGGGCGGGAGATCTGCGGGGCCCTGGCGGCCGCCCACGACGCGGGCATGGTGCACCGGGACATCAAGCCGGACAACGTCATGATCACCGACGCCGGGCACCTCAAGGTGCTGGACTTCGGCATCGCCCAGCTGGACACCGGCGCCGGCGGGCTGACCACCACCGGGACGATCGTCGGCAGCCCCGCCTACATGGCGCCGGAGCGGTGGACCGGCGGCCGGGTGGACGGGCGGGCGGACCTCTACGCGCTGGGCTGCGTCCTGGTCGAACTCTTCACCGGGGCACGGCCGTTCGGCGGGGACTCGACGCCGGTGCTGATGTACCAGCACCTCAACGAGCCGCCCCCGGCGCTCGATCCGGCCCAGTTCGGGCTGCCGCCCCAGGTGGCCGGGCTGGTCGCGGAGCTGCTGGCGAAGGACCCGGCGGAGCGGCCGGCCGACGCCCGTACGGTCGAGCGGCGGCTCGCCGAGCTGGCCGGGTGGCCGGTCGACGGGGTGGCGGCGGGGGCGGACCGGGCGGTTCCGGTCGCTCCGGTGGCTCCTGCTGTGCCCGCTGCTCCGGTTGTTCCGCCAGCGCCGGTCGCGCCGCCCGCGCCGCCTCCGGCGCCGCCCGTCGCACCGCTCGCGCCGCCCGTGCCTTCGGCGCCGCCCGCGGCTCCTGCGGCGCCCTCCGTGCTGTCCCCGCTGACCACCCCGCCGGTGGTCGCGGCCCCCGCGTCCGGGGACGCCGTCCGGGCCGGGCTGCGCGAGCGCCGTGCGGCCGCGTACCGGGCCGCGACGGCGGGCGAGTCGGCGATCCTGCTGCAGGCGGTCGCCCAGGAGAGCGTCACCGCGCTCGGCGCGAGCGACCGGGACACCCTGGGAGCCTGGCGGGACTTCACCTGGTACCTCAGCCGGACCGGGGACCTGGACGGCGCGATCCGGCTGCTCTCCAGTGTGGTGGCCGACATGCGCTCCGCGCTCGGCCCGACCGACCCGGACACCCTCGGCGCCCGCTACCACCTCGCCTGGTGCATCGGCGAGAGCGGCTCGGCGGTCACCGCGATCCGGCTGCTGCGCGAACTCCTGCCGGACCTGGCCGCGGCCTGGGGCCCGCAGGACAGCCGGGTCCTCAAGGCCCGGCACGACCTCGCCGTCCACCAGGCCAACCGCGGCGACCTCCAGGGCGCGGTGGTGCAGTTGCACGCGCTGCTGCCCGAGCTGGCCCGGGCGCTGGGCGACCACCACCCGAACACCGTCCAGGCCTGGCAGGACCTGGCCGGCTACCAGCAGCGGCTGGCCCAGTCCGGCCGCAAGGGCGGCCACCACCGCCGCCGGGCGCCGCGGATGAGCCCGATCGAGGCCCTGGTGCTGGTCCGCCGGTTGCGGGTGTGGGACTTCGCCACCGACCAGGAGGCGGCCGCCTGCGTCGGCGCGCTGGAGCGGGGCATCGGCCTCAAGGGCGTCGCCGACGTGGTGTTCGAGGCGCCGGACCACGTCTCGGACGAGGACGTGGTGGAGGAGATCTTCGGCCCGTGAGGGCGGGGCGCGCCGCTGCCCGGGCCGCTCGCTAGAGTCGGTGGGTACACAGCCGATTGGGGGGAGGGCAGGTGCGGGTCGGTGACGTCCTCGACGACCGGTACGAGCTCCGGGAGAAGCTCGGCCAGGGTGGATTCGGGGTGGTCTGGCGGGCCCAGGACACCCGGGTCGGGCGGCCGGTGGCGGTCAAGGTCATCCGGCACGACGACGGAGACCAGGCGAAGGCCGCGCTGCGGTTCGCCCGGGAGGCCTCGGCGGCGGGCAACCTGTCGCACCCGCACATCGTCACCGTGCACGACCTCGGCCACAGCGAGGCCGACGACCAGCAGGTCACCTACCTGGTGATGGAGTTGCTCACCGGCCGCACCCTGACCCAGGTGATCCGGGAGGGCCGGCCGGATCCGCAGGTGGGCCTGCGCTGGGCCCGGCAGATCTGCGAGGCGCTGGCGGCCGCGCACGACGCGGGGATGGTGCACCGGGACGTCAAGCCGGACAACGTGATGATCACCGAGGACGGCCTGGCCAAGGTGCTGGACTTCGGCATCGCCCAACTGGACGTCGGGGCAAGCGGGTTGACCACCGTCGGCACGGTGATCGGCAGTCCGCCGTACATGGCGCCGGAGCGGTGGACCGGCGGCCGGGTGGACGGCCGGGCGGACCTCTACGCGCTGGGCTGCGTCCTGGTCGAACTCTTCACCGGGAAGCGGCTGTTCACCGGGGACTCGACGCCGGTGCTGATGTACCAGCACCTCAACGAGCCGCCCCCGGCGGTGGACCCGGTGAAGTACGGTCTGCCGCGCCAACTCCCCGACCTGTTGGTCCAGTTGCTGGCGAAGGAGCCGGCGGACCGGCCGGCCGACGCCCGGGCGGTCGCCCAGCGCTTCGCGGACCTGGCGGAGGGCCGGGAGCTGCCGCCGACGGCGACACCGGTCGACCGGGTCGGGCCGGACGCGGCTGCCCCGGAACCGGCGGCCCCGGAGTCGATGAGCCCGGAGCCGACGGGCCCGAAGCCGACGGGCCCGGAGCCGACGACCCCCGAACCGGCCGCCCCGAAAGCGGAGTTGGCGAAGCGGCCCGCACCCGTCCGGCGGCGTGCCCCGGCCCGGCAGCCGAAGCTCCGGCCGGTGGGCCGGCCCGCGCTGCTGTACCCGGCGCCCCGGCCGGTCGGCCGCCCCGTCGAACCGCCCGGGCCGGTCGAGGACGCGGTGGCCGTCCGGGCCCGGCTGGCGGCGACCGTGGGGGCCGTGCAGGACGAGCGGCCCGCGGCGGCCGTGCACCGGCTCCGGCCGGTGGTCGAGGCGGCCGTGCGCTCGCTCGGCGGGACCGACCCGGAGGTCGTCGCCGCCCGGCGGGACCTCGCCCGGCACCTCGACCGGGACCGCCGCCCGGCGCAGGCCGTCGGGCTGCTGGAGGACCTGCTGGCGGACCTCCAGCCCGTCCTCGGGCAGCTCGATCCGCAGGTGCTGGAGGTGCGGTACGACCTGGCCGGGATGGTCCGCAGGAGCGGCCATCCGGCCACCGCCGTCCGCCTGTTGACCGCGCTGCTGCCCGCGCTGCGGAGCGCCCGGGGCCCGCGCGGCCCGCTCGTCCTCCAGGCCGGGGTCGACCTCGCGGCGTGCTCCGCCCAGCTGGGCGACTTCCCGGCCGCCGCGGCCCGCCTGGAGGAGCTGCTGCCCCAGCTGGTGGAGGCCTTCGGCCCGGCCCATCGGCGCTGCGTGCAGGCCGGGGCCGACCTGGCGGAGTACCGGAAGCGGGCCCGGTTCCACCGCGCGCCGCACCGGGCCGTCCGCGCCTGGCGGGTGCGGATCGACCGTGACCAGGCGCTGCGGCTGGTCCGGTGGATCCGGACCGCCGGGGAGCCCGTCCCGGAGCTGTCCCGCGAGCTGGAGCGCGGGACGGGCGTCAAGGGCCTCGCGGAGCGGGTGGCCTCGGCGCCGCCCTTCGTCTCGGACGAGGACCTGCTGGTGGAGGTCTTCGGGCCGTGACGCCCCGCCCCCGGCCTCACCCCACCAGGGCCGCCGCCGGGAGTGCGGCCAGGGCGCGGAGCAGGGCCCGGGCGGCGGCGTCGTTCTGGCGGAAGGCCGGGGCGTTGGTGCGGGGCCGGGCGAAGGCGGCGGCCGCCCGGAGGCTGGTGTGGGGGCCGAGTGCGGTGCGGCGCGGGTGCGGGGCGCTGCCCAGGGCCGGGTCGATCAGGCGGCTGTCGGCGGGGTCGATGGTGACCAGTCCGGAGCGGTGGGTGTGCTCCGCGTCGCTCACCACCTCCTCCGCCACCCGTCCGGCGCGGTGCAGCGAGTCCAGCACCGGGTCGAGGGTGCGGGCCAGCGCGTGCTTGGGCAGGTACGCCTCGACCAGCGCGGTGACGGTGACGGCGTGGCCGGGCACGGTGCTGCCGGAGGCCCGCCAGGTGCCGGTGGCCTCGTCCCGCTCGATCCGTACGCCCGCGCCGAGGAAGCGCACCACCCCGGCCTCGGAGAGCGCGAGCAGCTGGCGCAGCCGGAAGCCGGGCGGGCCGGAGGCGAGGAAGCTGAAATAGCCGAAGAACCACTCGTCGACGTCCTCGGCGACCGAGCGGGCGGTGAGCCGGCCGGAGGCGAGGATCCGCGGGAGCTGGCCGAACAGCGACAGCAGGGCGAGGAAGGCGCCCAGGTCGGCGCTGTGGGCCGGGTCGGCGCGGCGGTCGGCGTCGGCGGTGACGTAGTCGCGCAGGTGGGCCTGGAGCTCCTCGGCGGAGCCGAGTTGGAGCCCGGCCAGCGGGTGGTCGAGCCGTTCGAAGTCGATCCGGTCGGCCGGGTCGGGGACGGCCTCGGCGACGAGTGCGGCCAGTTCGGGGGAGTACCAGTCGTGCCGGTCGTACCGGGCGAGGAACTCGGGCCAGGGCAGCGCGGTGCGCTCCGGGTGGGCGTGGAACAGCTCGTGGTAGTGCCCGAAGCCGACCTCCTTGGCCATCGCCGGCCAGACGTCGCGGCGCAGCCGTAGCGGCCGGCCGGTGGCGAGCAGGGCGTCCACGGCGGCCGCGTCGAAGTACCGGGGGAGCGGGGCGGGCGGCCCCTGGAGCCGGTAGTCGGTCTTGGAGTGGTAGGGCACGCCGCGCCGGGAGCCCAGGTGCAGCACCGGTTCGCGGCCGGACGGGAGGTAGCGCAGGGCGGGCCCCTCGCCGATGGGTTCGAAGCAGCCGCCGCGCCCCTCGGTGAGCATCGCGACCAGGTCGACGGAGGCCAGGCCGAAGCCGCGCAGCGCCACCTGCTCGCCGGGGGCGATCCGGGCCAACTCGGCCTCGATGTCGGCGGAGTAGGCGGGCGGGAGGTGGAAGCGGCCGTGCCGGGCGGCGAAGGCGGCGTCGGCGGCGTACCGGGGGTGCGGGGCGGAGTCGAGGTGGCCGAGGGTGAGGGTGACGTGGTCGGCGGTGAGGGTGGTGCCGTCCAGGTGGACGGTCTGCGGGCCGTCGGCCGGTCCGTCGATCCGCCGTACCGTGCCCCGGTGGACGGTGACCGTGACGTGGGCCGGCAGGTCGGCGACGGCGCGGCGGAACACCCAGTCCAGGTAGGCGCTCTGGGCGCGCCGGGTGGGGAAGTCGGTGGGCGCCAGGGTGGCCAGCTCGGCCCGTACGGCCGGGTCGGCGACCTCCCGGTAGGGCGCGAACTCCCTTTGCCGCAGGGCCCATTCGGCCAGTGAGGGGCCGGGGCGGACCGGGCCCTCGATGGTGGAGCGCTCGTCGGTGAACATGGTGACGTCCTCGGCCATCGAGTTCATCCGCAGCAGCGGGGACTGGTCGCGGCGCCAGATCCGGCCCGCGCCGGGCGGGTACGGGTCGACCAGGTGGATCTCCAACGGCCGGTCGGCGGGCAGGAGTTCGGCGGCGTTGGCGGCGATCCGCTCCAGCAGTCCGGTGCCGCGCGGCCCGGCGCCGACGATCACGAGCGTCGTCGTCATGCCCGGACCACCCGGGCGAGGGCGGCGCGGGCGCGCTGCAGCGGGGTGGGCGGCAGGCCGTCCCGGGTGGCGCCCCTGGCGAAGTGGCGTTCGACGTAGTACTGGCCTATCGACAGCACGGTGGTGACCACCAGGTACCAGAGGGTGGCGACCATCAGCATCGGGATGACCTGGTAGGACTGCAGATAGACCAGTTGCACCGAGTAGAGCAGGTCGGAGACGGCCAGCACGCTGACGATGCTGGTGCCCTTGAGCGCCCCGATCAGCATGTTCCCGGCGCTCGGCACGATCGCGCGCATCGCCTGCGGCACCACGATCCGGCGCAGCACCCGCCACCGGCCGAGCCCGAGCGCGGCGGCCGCCTCCAGCTGGCCGCGGTCGACGGAGAGGATGCCGCCGCGGATCACCTCGGCGGCGTACGCGCTCTCCAGCAGGGTGAGGCCGATGACGGCGGTCAGGGTCGGGCCGATCAGGTTGACGGTCCTGACCGTGACGAACTCGGGGCCGAAGGGGATGCCGAGGCCGAGGGTCGGGTAGAGCGCGCCGATGTTGAAGAAGAACAGCAGCTGCACCAGCGGCGGGGTGGAGCGGAAGATCCAGATGTAGCCCCAACTGAGCGTGCGCAGCACCGGGTTGGTGGACAGCCGCATGGTGGCCAGGACGGTGCCGAGGACGAAGCCGAGGGCGAGGGTGACGGCGGTCAGCCACAGGGTGAGGGTCAGGCCGTCGAGGACGGACCGGGCGGTGAACCACTCGGCGACCACGCCCCACTGGAAGGCCTTGTTGCGGACCACCGAGCCGACCGCCATCGCGGCCAGCAGCAGGGCGGCGGCCGCGGCGATCCACTGCCCGGGCCTGCGGCGGGCGACGATCCGGGCCTCGGGGGGCGCCGGCGGGCTCTCGGTGAGGGCGGGCGCGGCGGCGGGTGCGGGGGCGGGCAGGACGTCCTGCGGGGTGGCCATGGCGGCGGCTCCTGGGCGGAGTGCGGGCGGGGAGAGGTACGGGTGTGATCACGTACGGGCCCTCGCGCACCGGCCCGCGTCCCTCAACGCGGCCGGCGCAACGCACTGCACTCCACCTCGATCGTACGCATGCGCGATCGACGGCTGTCAAGGGTGATCGGGGGGCGGTAGGGGCGCGGTCGGGGCCGCTCGGGGGCGGCGGGAGAAGCGACAGGAGATCGCAACAGTGCGGCAATGATGCACGGTTGACGTACTGCTCGGCCGACTGCTCAACTTGGAGCCATGTACGCCGAGCAGCCCCTGGTCACCCGCGACCACATCGACTTCGGTCGGGTGTGGTCCGCGGCGTGTCGCGGCTGACCCGGCAGCGGGCCGCCCGTCCGGCCCTGCATCCCTTCGGGGAGACCTCCCTCGGTGTGCCCCGTCGCGGGCCGGGAACCATGGTCCGTCACGCTAGTTGACGGATCGTCAGGCGCACGCTGCCGCCTCGCCCTCCACCGCCCTCGTTCTGCGCTCCGGCAGTTCCGCTCGCATCCGCCGTCCTTCCGCGTCCCTCCTCCCGCGTCCGTACGCCCGTACGCCTGTACGCCCGCGTCACCGCTCCACCGCCCCGTGCCCGACGGCCGCGCCCCGCCGCGGCCGCCTCCGGCCTGCCCACCCGCAGCCCACCGGAGTCAGCCCACCCGAAAGGTTCCGCCATGCCCGTCGAATTCCTCGGCATCGCCGCCACCGGCGACGGTTCGGAGACCAACCCGCGCACCACCGCCGCCTTCGACCGCGACTACACCCTGCGGCTGGCCCGGGCGCACGAGGACCACGGCTGGGACCGGGTGCTCTTCGCGTACGGCTCCGGCTCCCCGGAGCCCGCGGCCGCGGCGGCCTTCCTCGCCTCGCACCTCGACCGGCTGCAGATCCTGCTCGCCCACCGGCCGAACGTCTCCTACCCGACCTTCGCCGCCAAGACCTTCGCGACCCTCGACCAGATCAGCGAGGGCCGGCTGACCGTCCACTTCATCACCGGCGGCACCGACCACGAGCAGCAGCGCGAGGGCGACTTCCTCACCAAGGACCAGCGCTACGAGCGCACCCGCGAGTACATCGGCATCGTGAAGAAGGCCTGGACCAGCCGGGAGCCCTTCGACCACGAGGGCCCGCACTACCGCTTCAACGACTTCGTCTCCGACGTCTTCCCGGTCCAGCAGCCGCGCCCGGCGGTCTCCTTCGGCGGCTCCTCGGACGCCGCCTACGCGGCCGGCGGGGCCGAGGCCGACATCTACTGCCTGTGGGGCGAGCCGCTGGCCCGCACCGCCGAGCAGATCGAGCGGGTGCGGGAGGCGGCCCGGGCCGCCGGGCGGACCGACCTGCCGCGGATCCAGGTGGCGTTCCGGCCGATCATCGCGCCCACCGAGGAACTGGCCTGGGAGAAGGCGCACCGCACGGTGGCCGCCATCCGGGCCCGCCGCGAGAGCGGGGAGCCGGTGACCAGGCGCCGCCCGGTCGGCGGGGCCCCGGAGAACACCGGATCGCAGCGGCTGATCGAGATCGCCGAGGCCGGCGAGCGCTACGACCGCGCGCTGTGGACCCCGACCGCCGCGGCCACCGGCGGGGCCGGCAACTCCAACGCGCTGGTCGGCACCCCGGAGACGGTCGCCCAGGCGCTGCTGGACTACTACGACCTGGGCGTGGACATCCTCTCCGCGCGCGGCTACGACCTGCTGGACGACGCGATCGACTTCGGCCGGTACGTGATCCCGATCGTCCGCGAGGAGGTCGCCAAGCGCGACGCGGCCAAGGCCGAGGTAGCGGCCGAGGCGGCGGCCCGCGCCGAGCGGGACCGGCACCAGCTGATCGCGGTGCAGGCGTGAGCCCGGTCCCCGGGTGGGAGTTCCGCCGGGTCACCCTGGCGGACCCGCTGGTCGAGCCGCTGCTGCGCGAGCTCACCCACGAGTACGTCACCCGCTACGGCCCCGAGGCCCACCAGGAGATGACCCGCTACCCGGACGACGCCTTCGCCGAGCCGCACGGAGTGCTGCTGCTCCTGCTGGAGGACGGCGAGCCGGTGGCCGGCGGCGCGTACAAGCGGTACGACGAGCGGACCGCCGAGGTGAAGCGGATGTGGACCCACTCCGCGCACCGCCGCCGGGGCCTGGCCCGCCGGGTGCTCGCCGAGCTGGAGCGGACCGCCGCGGCCGCCGGCTACCGGCGGATCTACCTCACCACCGGCCCGCGCCAGCCCGAGGCCAAGGGCCTCTACCTGGCCGCCGGCTACACCCCGCTGTTCGACGTCGGCGCCGACCCCCTGACCATCGGCCCGCTCCCGTTCGAGAAGCCCCTGCCGGCCCCTGCCCCGTCGACCCCTGCCCCCGCGACCCCTGCCCCCGCGACCCCTGCCTCGTCGGCCCCTGCCCCGTCGACGCTGGTCCCGACCCACTGAAAGGCCCCCCGTGAGAACCACCACCGTCCGCCGCCGTCTCCTCGCGACCACCGCGCTGCTGCCGGTCCTGGCACTGGCCGCCTGCGGCTCGGACCCGAAGATCGCGGGCGCGGCCGGGGCGGGCGGACCGGCCGCCACCGCCACCGAGGACGTCGTCTCCGGCCTCGGCAAGTCGGAGGCCGCCGCCGCGCTGCTGCCCGAGGAGGTGCGCAAGTCCGGGGTGGTGAAGTTCGGTTCGTCCTTCGGCGCCCCGCCCAGCGCCTACTACGCCGACCAGACCACCAAGAAGCCGGTCGGGGTCGACGTGGACTTCACCGACGCCGTCGCCAAGGTCCTCGGCCTGACCGTCCAGCGCCAGGACGCCGCCTTCGAGACCATCCTGCCCGCCCTGGACAGCGGCAAGTTCGACGTCGGCACCGGCAACTTCGGGGTCACCACCGCCCGCCTGAAGACCATCGACTTCGTCACCTACATCGACGACGGCCAGGGCTTCGCGGTGAAGAAGGACAACACGTCCGTCCAGCCGGTCACCGACCTGGCCCAGCTCTGCGGACTGACCATCGGCACCGGCGCCGGCACCACCTTCGAGACCACGCTCAACAGCAAGAAGAACGTCTGCACCGACGCCGGGAAGAAGCCGTACGAGGTGAAGGCGTTCAGCGAGGGCGGCGCCCTGCTGACCGGCCTCCAGCAGGGCCGGGTGGACGTCGAGATGTCCACCATCAACGGACTGCGCCACCAGGCCGCGCAGGAGGCCGCCGGGGTGCGCTTCCTCAACGAGTTCCACCGCCTGGACGTCGGCTTCGCCTTCAAGAAGGGCTCCCCGCTCACCCCGGCCTTCCAGGCGGCGGTCAACCAGCTGATCAAGGACGGGACGTACGAGCGGATCCTCCGGAAGTGGGGGCTCACCGACTCGGCGATCAAGGAGTCGCAGATCAGCCCGCCCGAACACCCGTGACCGCAGGGCCTGTCGAAGGAGTCCTCCGATGACCACCAGTACCCCGGCACCGCCGTCCCCGCCGAGACCCGCCCCCGCGCCCGGCCCCAGCCCCGCCCCCGGCCCCGGCCTCGACGCCGCCGAGCTGGCCGGCCTGCGGACCGTCCCCGCCCGGCACCCGTGGCGCTGGGCGGCCGGGGCGGCCGCCCTCGTCGTCCTGCTCCAGTTCCTGCACGGCCTGGCCACCAACCCCGGCTGGGACTGGGCCACCTTCCGGCTCTACTTCACCGCCGACACCATCCTCCAGGCGATCGGACGCACCCTCGAACTCACCGCCTACGGCACGGTGCTGGGCTTCGCGCTCGGCGCCGTGGTGGCCGGGATGCGGCTGTCCCGCAGCGCGGTGCTGCGGACCATCGCCTGGGCGTACGTCTGGGTGTTCCGCTCGATCCCGCTGATCGTCCAGCTGGTGTTCTGGTTCAACCTCTCCTACCTCTACAAGCGGTTCGGCTTCGGCATCCCGTTCGGCCCGACCTTCGGCGAGTTCGAGACGGTCGGGGTGCTCGGCGCGCTCGGCGCCGCGGTGCTCGGACTCGGGCTGCACCAGGCCGCGTTCGCCGCCGAGATCATCCGCGGCGGCATCATCGCGGTGGAGGCCGGCCAGCGCGAGGCCGCCGCCGCGCTCGGCATCCCGCGCTGGCGGCAGGCCTGGCGGATCGTGCTGCCGCAGGCCATGCGGGGCATCCTGCCGGCCGCCGCCAACGAGGTGATCTCGCTGCTCAAGGGCACCTCGGTGGTCTATGTGATGGCCATCGGCGAGCTGTTCTACCAGGCCCAGGTGATCTACGGCCGGACCGGCCGGGTGGTGCCGCTGCTGATGGTGGCCACGGTCTGGTACGTGGTGCTGACCACGGTGCTGTCGATCGGCCAGTACTACGTCGAGCGCTACTTCGCCCGCGGCTCCCGGCGCACCCCGCCGCCCGGCCCGCTGCACCGCCTGCGGACGCTGCTGCGCAGCCTGCCCGTCCGCACCGACGCCCGCGCCGGTGCCCGTACCGACGCTCGTACCGCCGTTCGCACCCCCGGAGGAACCCCGTGACCACGCTGACCAAGGCCGACCCGACCCCTCCGGCCGACCGCACCGACGGCGCCGGGGCCGGGGCCGCCCCGATGGTGCAGGTCCGCGGCCTGCACAAGAGCTTCGGCCGGCTGGAGGTGCTGCGCGGGGTCGACCTGGACGTCCCGGCCGGCTCGGTCACCGTGGTGCTCGGCCCGTCCGGCTCCGGCAAGTCCACCCTGCTGCGGGCGATCAACCACCTGGAGAAGCTGGACCGCGGCCATGTCGCCATCGACGGTGAGCTGATCGGCTACCGCCGCTCCGGCGACCGGCTGTACGAGCTCAAGGAGCGCGAGGTGCTGCGCCAGCGCACCGGCATCGGCTTCGTGTTCCAGAACTTCAACCTGTTCCCGCACCTGACCGTGCTGGAGAACCTGGTCGAGGCGCCGATCGCCGCCTTGGGCCGCCCGCGCGCCGAGGCCAGGGCGGCGGCGCTGGCGCTGCTGGAACGGGTCGGCCTGGCCGACAAGGCCGCCGCCTACCCCCGGCAGCTGTCCGGCGGCCAGCAGCAGCGGGTGGCGATCGCCCGGGCGCTGGCCCTGGAGCCCAAGGTGCTGCTGTTCGACGAGCCGACCTCGGCGCTCGACCCCGAACTGGTCGGCGAGGTGCTGGACGTCATCAAGGACCTCGCCCGCAGCGGCACCACGATGATCGTGGTCACCCACGAGATCGGCTTCGCCCGCGAGGTCGCCGACACCGTGGTCTTCATGGACGGCGGCGTGGTGGTCGAGCAGGGCCCGCCCGCCGAGGTCCTGGACCGTCCGCGGCAGGAGCGCACCCGGGCCTTCCTGGCCAAGGTGCTGTAGCACCCCGCCCGAATCTCCCCGAACCGAACCCCCTTCACCCGAGCAGGAGTTCCGCCATGTCCCTACCCCGTCGCGCCCTCGTGACCGCCGCCGGCTCGCTCGCCGCCGCCCTCGTCCTGGCCGGCTGCGGCAGCGGCGCGAACGGCGCCTCGGCGGAACTCGCCCCGGCCAAGGGCAGCACGGCGCCGAACGGCACCGTGGTGAACCTGTCGCCGCAGCAGAACCGGGTCTCGACGGCGAAGGTCGACGCGATCGCGGCACTCGTCCCGGAGGAGATCCGGAAGAGAGGCACCTTGAAGGTCGTCGACTCGATCGGCACCACCCCGCCGCTGGACTTCTACGCCAACGACGACAAGACGATCATCGGCATCGAGCCGGACATCGCCTCGCTGATCGGCGACGTGCTCGGCCTCAAGGTCGAGTTCAACCCGGTCTCCTGGGAGAACATCTTCGTCGGCCTGGACAGCGGCAAGTACGACGCCGGCCTGTCCAACATCACCGTCACCGAGGAGCGCAAGGAGAAGTACGACTTCGCCACCTACCGGCTGGACGTCCTCGGCTTCGAGACCAAGAAGGGCAGCGGGATCAAGGTCACCGGCGCCAAGGACCTGGCCGGCCGGTCCGTCGGCGTCGCCACCGGCACCAACCAGGAGAAGCTGCTGATCTCCTGGAGCGAGGAGAACGTCCGCAACGGCCTCAAGCCGATCGACATCAAGTACTTCTCCGGCACCGAGTACTACCTGGCGCTCTCCTCCGGCCGGATCGACGTCTACACCGGCCCCAACCCCAGCCTGGCCTTCCACGCCGTGCAGACCGGCGAGACCGAGGTGGTCGGCACCTACTCGGGCGGCGGCGCGGACGTCCTCGGCAAGATCGCGGCCACCACCCACAAGGACAACGGCCTGGTCAAGGCGCTCAACGGCGCCATCAACGAGCTGATCAGGAACGGGACGTACGGGCAGGTGCTCAAGCGCTGGGGCCTGGAGAACGAGGCCGTCCAGACCTCCGAGATCAACCCGCTGGGCCTTCCGAAGCCCAAGGCATGAGCCTCCGTCGTTCACCCGTTCGTCCCCGACCGCCGCTATGGTGACCCCTCCGACGGCGAACGCCGTTCGGGCGGGGGCACGTTGGGGGAGGGCATGCGCAAGGGTGAGGTGCTCGGCGGCCGCTTCCGGCTGGAGGAGTGGCTGGGCAAGGGCGGCTTCGGCGAGGTCTGGCGGGCGACCGACACCGTGCTGGACCGGCCGGTCGCGGTCAAGCTGCTGCTGGCCGAGCACGCGGCCGACCGGGAGGCCGTCGGCCGGTTCGTCCGCGAGGCCAAGCTGGCCGGGAACCTGTCCCATCCGCACATCGTCACGGTGCACGACTACGGCCGGGTCGCCGGTGCCGAGGGGGAGCTCCACTACCTGGTGATGGAGCTGGTCCGGGGCCGCCCGCTGTCCGCGGTGCTCAAGGACGGCCTGCCGGAGCACGGACTCGCGCTGGCCTGGATGACCCAGGTCTGCGAGGCGCTCGACGTCGCGCACCGCAGCGGGGTGATCCACCGGGACATCAAGCCGGAGAACGTCATGATCCAGGACGGCGGGGGCCGGGCCAAGGTGCTGGACTTCGGCATCGCCCGGCTGCTCACCCAGTCGGTCGGGCTCACCTCCACCGGCAGCGTGGTCGGCACCGTCCCGTACCTGGCGCCCGAGTGCTGGTCCGGCGGCACCGTGGACGGCCGGGCCGACCTCTACGCCTTCGGCGTGATGCTGTACGAGGTCAGCACCGGCCGCCGGCCGTTCCGCGCCGACTCGCCGTACGAGTACATGCGCAAGCACATGGACGAGACCCCGCCCCGGCTGCGCGGCACGGACCCGGCGCTGGCCGAGCTGGTCGCCCGGCTGCTCGCCAAGCGGCCCGCGGACCGGCCCGCCGACGCCGCCGAGGTGCTGGAGCTGCTGCGCGCGGTCCGGCCCGGGCTGCAGGGGCCGGGGCCCAGCCCGGAGCAGCTGCGCCGCCGGGCCGACCAGGCCTGGCAGCACGGCGCCGAGGGCCGGCCCGGGGACGCGGTGGACATGCTGCTCCAGCTCGTCCCCGACTTCGCCCGGACCTGCGGCCCGGCCGACCCGCGCACTCTGCGCACCTGCCACGACCTGGCCCTCTGGCTGGCCCGGGACGGCGGCCGGGCCGCCGCCGTCGCCCTGCTGGAGGCGCTGGCCGAGCAGCCCGGCACCGCCCCGGAGGCCCGGGCCGACCTGCGCCGCGACCTCGCGCACTGGCGGCGGGAGGCCGAGCGGCTCGGCCCGGGCCAGGGGCCCTCGCTAGACCTGCGGGTGCTGCTCGGCGGCGGCCCGCAGCGCGGCTGAGGCACCGGCGGCGATCGGGTCGCCGTGCCCGAAGACGGCGGTCTCCACCGGTAGCGCGGCGAGCCGGTGGAAGGAGGCGAGGGCCAGTCCCGGGTCGGTGTGGAACACCCCCGGCCGGGTCTGCCCCTGGACGTTGGACACCACGTCCGTCCGGTGGATCCGGCGGCCCGGGAGGTCTGTCAACCGTACGGGCCACCTATTCGGGCCCCCGTGGCTTCGTGCGATTTGATGGGAATCCGCCCATCGGGACGGTCTGGTCCACCGGCCCGGCCCGTTGATATACCTCGTTGCCAGACTCGGGAGCGGTGTCCGCGCCGCCCCGGTGAGCTGCGACGAAAGGCTGGTGACGGATCGATGAAGCTCCTCCGCGTCGGACCCCCGGGCGCCGAGCGCCCGGTCGTACTGGGCCAGGACGGCACCGCGTACGACCTCTCCGGACGGGCCCGCGACCTCGACGGGGCCTTCCTCGCCGGGCTGGACACCGCCGAGCTGGCCCGGGAGGTGGCCGCCGGTGCGTTGCCGGTGGTGGACCTGGCCGGCCAGCGGGTGGGCGCGCCGGTGGCCCGGCCGGGCAAGGTGGTCGGCATCGGGCTCAACTACCGCGACCACGCGGCCGAGGCCGGGGCCGCGATCCCGGAGGAGCCGGTGATCTTCCTCAAGCCGAGCTCCACCGTGGTCGGCCCCTACGACGAGGTGCTGGTGCCGCGCGGCGGTGAGAAGACCGACTACGAGGCCGAGCTGGCGATCGTGATCGGCCGCACCGCCCGCTACCTGGACTCGCACGCCGAGGCCGCCGCCGTGATCGCCGGCTACACGATCGCCAACGACGTCACCGAGCGGGCCTTCCAGTTCGAGCGCGGCGGCCAGTGGGACAAGGGCAAGTCGGCGGAGACCTTCACCCCGCTCGGGCCCTGGCTGGTCACCGCGGACGAGGTGGCCGACCCGCAGGCCCTGGCGCTGCGGCTCTGGGTCAACGGCGAGCGGCGGCAGCACGGCAGCACCGCGGAGATGATCTTCCCGGTGCTGGAACTCGTTCGCTACGCCAGCCAGTTCATGGTGCTGGAGCCCGGCGACGTGATGGTGACCGGCACTCCGGCCGGGGTCACCCTGGGCCACCCGGGCAAGCCGTTCCTGGCCCCCGGGGACGTCGTCGAGATCGAGATCGACGGCCTCGGCCGGCAGCGCCAGGTGCTCGGCAAGGCCTGAGGCCTGAGGCCCGCGGCCTGAGGCCCGACCCTTGGCACGGGGGTCGGGAGGCCGTCAGGCCCCGTCCGGGCGAGCGCCGCCCAGCACCGCCCGCAGTCGTTCGGCCCGTTCCGCCCGCGGCCCCTCCAGCGCGAGC
Organism: Kitasatospora sp. NPDC028055; assembly: GCF_040637885.1. NCBI lineage: Bacteria > Bacillati > Actinomycetota > Actinomycetes > Kitasatosporales > Streptomycetaceae > Kitasatospora > Kitasatospora sp. NPDC028055. The sequence continues at coordinate 122,574 of NZ_JBEZXE010000012.1, forward strand.
AGCCCCGCCAACACCTCCGCCGTCTGCGGATCGTGCAGCGCCGTCGCCGCCGCCATCGCCGTGAACTGGTCGACCAGCCAGTCCCGCAGCCCCTCCACCGGCAGCGCGCGCCCCTCGTCCAGCCAGCTCAGCGACGCGCCCTCGACGACCGCGATCCAGGAGCGCACCAGCAGGGTCAGCCGCGGCCCGGCCTCCCGCACCCCCAGGTGCCGCAGGGTCCGCCGGAGCGCCGCCCGCCGGACGTCGTCCACGATGGCCGTGGTCCGGGCCGTCTCCACCACCGAACCGCCGCGCAGCAGCGCCGAGTAGCCCGCGTCGTGCTCGGCCACGAAGGCGAAGTAGCCGTCCAGCGCCGCGGCCAGCTGCTCGGAGGGCCGCCCGGCCGACGGGACGGCGAACCGCCCGGTCAGCTCGTCCGCCGCGGTGCGCAGCGCGGCCTCGTACAACTGCTGCTTGCCGCCCGCGAAGTAGCGGTAGACCAGTGGCCGGGAGGCGCCGGCGGCCTCGGCGACGTCGTCCAGGCTGACCTCCTCGGGCGGCCGGGCGGCGAACAGCTCCAGGGCGACCGCGATCAGCTGCTCGCGCCGCTGTTCGACCGGCAGCCGCCGGTAGCCGGCGCGGCGCGGGCGCGGTCCGGGGGCGGCCGGGTCGGTTGCCGAGGTGGGGCGGGCTTCCATGGCCGTCAGCGTAATGGGCGTGGTACCGATCGGGGCCTGTCGCGCACCGGATCTCTCCGAACGGGCGTTTGCCTCGCTCACGCTGGGTCAGACCGTGGACCCCAGCCCGTCAACGGTCGATGACGGAGGCTTGCAATCGGCCCGGGCACCGCCATGATGTCCGAATGGTTGAAGAACTGATCACCACCGGCGGCGACACTCCCCGCCGCATCGCCGACGGTTACGTCCAGGCCCTGGCCGACCTCGACCCGCTGACCGCCATCTACCTCGGCCTCAACCCCGAGGACGACCGGCTGCCCGACCTCTCCCCGGAGGGCGCCGAGCGGATCGCCGACCTCGCCCGCCGCACCCTGGCCCGGCTGGACGAGGCCGAGCGGGCCGGAGCCGCCGACGACGAGGCCGAGCGCCGCTGCGCCCGCCTGCTGCGCGAGCGGCTGACCGCCGAACTCGCCGTGCACGACGCCGGGGAGGACTACCGCGCGGTGCGCAACCTGGGCTCCCCGGTGCACAACACGCGGGAGGCCTTCACGCTGATGGCCACCGGCACCGAGGCCGAGTGGCAGCTGATCGGCCGTCGGCTGGCCCGCTTCCCGCTGGCGCTGGAGCAGTACCGGCGGACGCTGGCCGAGGGCATCGAGCGCGGTCTGCTGTCCGGCCCGCGCCAGGTCGAGACGGTGGTCGGCCAGTTCGGCGACTGGCTGGCCGGGGACGTCCCGGGCGGCTGGTTCGGCGAGTTCGTCCAGGACGCCCCGGAGAGCGTGCGGGCCGAGCTGTCCGTGCACGCGGTGGCCGCCGCCGAGGCGCTGGCCGCGCTGCGCGACTGGCTGCGCGACGTGTACGGCCCGGCCGCCGCCGACGCCCCGGACACCGCTGGGCGGGAGCGCTACGCCCGCTGGGTGCGCTACTGGACGGGCGCGGACCTGGACCTGGACGAGGCGTACGCGTGGGCCTGGAGCGAGTTCCACGACCTGCTCGCGCAGATGGAGGCCGAGGCCGAGAAGGTCCGCCCGGGCGTCGGCCCGATGGCGGCGATGAAGTGGCTGGAGACGGACGGCCCGGCGATCGAGGGCGCCGAGGCGGCCCGGGAGTACCTCCAGGGCCTGATGGACCAGGCCATCCGGGACCTCCAGGGCACCCACTTCGACCTGGCCGAGCCGGTCACCCGGGTCGAGTCGCGGATCGCCCCGCCCGGCAGCGCCGCCGCGCCGTACTACACCCAGCCCGCCCTGGACTTCAGCCGCCCCGGCCGGACCTGGCTGCCGGTCCTCGGCGAGGAGCGCTTCCCGGTCTGGGACCTGGTGTCGACCTGGTACCACGAGGGCGTCCCCGGCCACCACCTCCAGCTCGCGCAGTGGGTGTACGTCGCCGACCGGCTCTCCAGCTACCAGGTGAGCCTCGGCGGGGTGAGCGCCAACCTGGAGGGCTGGGCGCTGTACGCCGAGCGCCTGATGGACGAGCTCGGCTACCTCACCGACCCGGGCCACCGGCTGGGCTTCCTCAACGCCCAGATGATGCGGGCGCTGCGGGTCATCGTCGACATCGGCATGCACGTCGGCCTGGACTTCCCGGCGGACTCCCCGTACCGGCCGGGCGAGCCGGTGAGCCCGGAGCACGGGCGGGAGTTCTTCGGCCGCTACTGCGGCCTGTCCGCGGACTTCCTGGACAGCGAGCTGGTCCGCTACCTGGGCATGCCCGGCCAGGCGATCGGCTACAAGCTGGGCGAGCGCGCCTGGCTGCGGGGCCGGGCGGCGGCGCGGGCGGCGCACGAGGCGCGCGGCGAGGAGTTCGACCTCAAGGCCTGGCACATGGCGGCGCTCTCGCAGGGCTCGCTGGGGCTGGACGACCTGGTCGAGGAGCTCTCGGCGCTCTGAGCGGCGCTCTGAGTGGGGCTCTGAGCGGGGCTCCCGCCACGCTGGGTGGAGCTCCCGGCACGCTGAGGCGCGCGGCGGGGACCAGGGCCCCGGGACTCGGTCAGAAGTCCCGGGGCCCTGGTCCTTTTGTCCGACAAAGGTCGATTTTGTCAGGTTTTTCCTTGCCATTCCCCGATGTCGGCGTTTGGCTGGAAGGCGACTGCGTGACCTCTCCGTACCCCCTCCGGAAGGCTCGACCAGTGTCTGCTCAACCCGCCGCCATCGGTCATGGGACCGCCGACAGTCGCCGCTGGTGGGCGCTGACGGTCATCGCCATCGCCCAGCTCATGATCGTCCTCGACATCACCATCGTGAACATCGCGCTGCCGTCGGCCCAACGGGACCTGGGTATCTCCGACGCGGACCGGCAGTGGGTGATCACCGCCTACACCCTCGCCTTCGGCGGCCTGCTGCTGCTCGGCGGCCGGCTGGGCGACCTCTTCGGCCGCAAGCGCGTCTTCATCCTCGGCCTGCTGGGCTTCGCCCTCGCCTCCGCCCTCGGCGGCGCGGCGGTCGACCCGGCCATGCTGTTCGGCGCCCGCGCCCTCCAGGGCGCGTTCGGCGCCCTGCTCGCCCCCTCCGCGCTGGGGCTGCTCTCCACCACCTTCTCCGATCCGAAGGAACGCAGTACGGCCTTCGGCATCTTCGGGGCGATCGCCGGTGGCGGCGCCGCGATCGGCTTCATCGCCGGCGGGCTGCTCACCGAGTACCTGGACTGGCGCTGGTGCCTGTTCGTGAACGCCCCGATCGCCGCGGTGACCGCCTTCGCGGCATTCCGGGTGCTCAACCGCGACCACGTCGAGAAGGGCCGCCGGATCAAGCTGGACCTGCCCGGGGCGCTGCTCGGCTGCGGCGGCCTGCTGGCCATCGTGTTCGGCACCTCCGAGGCCGTCACCCGGGGCTGGAGCGACGGCCTGGTGATCGGCTCGCTGCTGCTGGGCCTGGCCCTGCTGGCCGTGTTCGTGCTGGTCGAGAGGCGTTCCGCGCACCCGCTGCTGCCGATCCACATCGTGGCCGAGCGCAACCGCGGCGGCGGCGCCCTCTCGGTGGGCCTGGCCATGGTCGGCATGTTCGGCCTGTTCCTGTTCCTCACCTACTACATGCAGGCGATCAAGCACTTCTCGCCGGTGGTCTCGGGCGTCTCCTTCCTGCCCATGACGGCGGCCATCATCCTGAGCTCGACCGGGGTGGCGGCGCGGCTGATGACCAGGGTGCCGTCCCGGAACCTGATCACCCCCGGGCTGCTGCTGGCCGCGGGCGGCATGGCCTGGCTGACCCAGATGAAGGTGGACAGCCCGTGGGCCGCCATGGTGCTGCCCTCGGTGCTGCTGATCGGCTTCGGCATGGGCCTGGTGTTCATGCCGGCGATGAGCCTGGCCACCCTCGGGGTCGCCCCGCACGAGGCCGGCGCGGCCTCGGCGACCATCAACTCGGCCCAGCAGGTGGGCGGTTCGCTCGGTACGGCGCTGCTGAACACGATCGCCGCCAGTGCCACCGCGACCTACCTGGCCACCCGGATCACCAGCGATCCGCTGGTGCGGGCCCAGGGCGCGGTGCACGGCTACGTGGTCGCCACCTGGGTCGCGATGGGCGTGCTGCTGCTGGCCGCACTGGTCGCCTTCCTGATGATCGACCACCGGCCGTCGCCCGCCGAGGCGACTGCCGTCCCGGGCGGCGCGCAGGCGCCGGCCGCCGCGCAGGCGGCCGTGGACGGCCGGCCGAGCCCGCGGGCCGCGGCCATGGCCGACGTGAAGGCCAACGTGAAGCCGGCCGCGGACGTCCGCGCGGAGGCGGGGCGGGACCGGCCACCGGCCGACTGACCGCGACGGCGCACCGCAACCCCGGCGCCCCCGCGCTCCCCGGGCCACCCGCCCGGGGAGCGCGGGGGCGCCGCCGTGCCGCGACATCCACCGGCTTCGACCTCCACCGCCTTCATCGCGGAGCCCGTTCCGGTTACGCTCCTGCTCCGGTGGGCGCTTTCTCATCGAGCTCCAAGCCGACGGTAACGAGCCTTCCAGGCTGAGGCGCCATAGTCATTGACCGAACGAGGCGCCACCGACCAGGGCAGGGGAGTCAGGGAATGGGCCAGCACAGCCGCGCGAGGTCACGCCGTCACCGTCTGCTCGCCCCTTCGCTGTTCACCGCGCTGTCCGCCCTCCTGGTGGCCGGCGTGGTCGCCGGGACGCACGGGTTCGGCCTGTCGGACGCGACGGCCGCCGGGAAGGTGGCCCGCAGCACCCGGGCCGTCGTGCCCGCCCCGACCACCGCCAGCGCGGCGCCGGCCTCGCCGGGCCCGGCCGCTGACACCACCCCGAGCGCGACCCCGACCCCGACGGACACCCCCACCCCGACGGACACCCCGACACCGACCGCCACGGACACTCCGTCGCCGACCGCGTCCGCCGCACCCGACGTGCGCAGCGTCGCGCTCGGGAGGACGGCCGCCGCCCCCGCCGACGACCGGGAGTCCTCCACCGTCGGCGCCCTGTTCAGCGGTCCGGTCGGGCCCGGCAACCACTTCTGCTCCGCCAGCGTGCTGCACAGCGCCACCGGCAACCTGCTGCTGACCGCCGCGCACTGCGTCAGCAGCGCCGGCGGCGTGACCTTCGCCCCCGGCTACCGCGACGGCTCCGCGCCGTACGGCACCTGGCAGGTGACCGCGGTCCACACCGCCGACGGCTGGGCCCAGAACGGCGACGTGGACGAGGACTTCGCGATCCTGGAGACCGCCCCCAACAACGGCCGCAACGTCGAGGACGTGGTCGGCGGCAACAAGCTCGGCACCGACGAGTCCTTCGGCGCCACCGTCCGCCTCTACGGCTACCCGGCCGACGCCGAGACGCCCAGCCTCTGCACCAACACCACCGCCCAGCACAGCGCCTACCAGCGGGTGATCGACTGCCCGTCCTACCCGGCCGGCACCAGCGGCGGCCCCTGGATCAACACCGCGACCGGGGACGTGGTCGGCGCGATCGGCGGCTACCAGCAGGGCGGCGAGAGCGACGACACCTCGTACAGCGCCTACTTCGACCACACCATCGCGGCCCTGTACACCCAGGTCGAGGGCAGCGCCCCCTGACCCGACGGGTCCGGGCCCGTCCCCCCGGGGCCCGGGCCCGTCGGCACCCCTCCCGGGGCAGCCGTGCCCGGACATGACGAAGGCCCAGATCCGTGGATCAACTCCACTGATCTGGGCCTCAACTGCACTTCCTGCGAAGTGCCCCCGGTAGGATTCGAACCTACGCACCCGCCTCCGGAGGGCGGTGCTCTATCCCCTGAGCTACGGGGGCCGGTTGGCCTGTCGGTCACTCGCGCGTTCCGACGGGATGAACACTACCAGGCTTCCGGCGGGGTCCGTGCACGGGTTTCCGGAAAGATCGTCGGGGTGCCGCCGGCCGCCCGACGGGCGGAAGTGTCCAAAGGCCGGACGGGGCGACGGGGCCGCCGATACCCTCGGTGAGGTGTCGGGAGTGTCCGGGCGGGTCCTCGTGGTGGACGACAGCGAGGTGATCCGCCAGCTGATCAGGGTCAACCTGGAGCTCGAGGGCTTCGAGGTGGTGACCGCCGCCGACGGCGCCGAGTGCCTGGAGGTCATCCGCCGGGTGAAGCCCGACGTGGTGACGCTGGACGTGGTGATGCCGCGGCTGGACGGCCTGCGGACGGCGGCCCGGCTGCGCGCGACCCCGGACACCAGCGGGCTGCCGATCGCGATCGTGAGCGCCTGCACCCCGGCGGACCTCGACCTGGGGGAGGCGGTCGGGGTGGACGGCTACCTCGGCAAGCCCTTCGACCCCGCCGATCTGGTGGCCCTGGTCCGCCGGCTGATGCGGGCCGCGGAACGGTCCGGCGGGTTTCGCCCTGAGCGAACAGAGCGTACGGATCACGGCTGACACCCCAGGGGGCGCCGTCCCGCGCCGTCTCAACCGGCAAACCGAGTGGCGGGCGGGCACCCCGTCTCGCCTACGCTTGGCGTCGTGACCCCCGCAGACCTTTCCCAGGCAATCCAGGCCGCAGTGAGCTCCGCCGTCGAGGCGGGCGAACTGGCCGTCGCCGTGCCCGAGCACGTGACGGTCGAGCGGCCCAAGAACCGGGACCACGGCGACTACGCGACGAACGTGGCCCTCCAGCTCGCCAAGGCGGCCGGCAAGCCGCCGCGAGCCGTTGCCGAGGCCCTGGCCGAGCGCCTGCGAGGGATCACCGGCGTCGCCAAGGTCGACATCGCCGGTCCGGGCTTCCTGAACATCACCCTGGACACCGCCACCGCCGGTGCGCTCGCCCGCACCATCGTCGAGGCGGGCGAGGCGTACGGCCGCAACGAGGCGCTCAAGGGCCTCAAGATCAACCTGGAGTTCGTCTCCGCCAACCCGACCGGCCCGATCCACATCGGCGGCGTCCGCTGGGCCGCCGTCGGCGACTCGCTGGCGCGGGTGCTGCGGGCCTCCGGCGCCGACGTCACCACCGAGTACTACCTCAACGACGCCGGCGTGCAGATCAGCAAGTTCGCCGCCTCGCTGCAGGCCGCCGCGAACGGCCGTGAGGTCCCCGAGGGCGGCTACGTCGGCGAGTACATCGTCGACATCGCCAAGGCGCTCACCGACGCGATCCCGGGCGTGCTCGACCTGCCCGAGGCCGAGCAGCTGGAGGTCTTCCGCACCGAGGGCCTCAAGCTCATGGTGGCCGAGATCAAGCGCTCGATGGACGAGTTCGGCACCCACTTCGACGTCTGGTTCTCGGAGAAGACGCTGCACGACTCGGGCGCCGTCGAGAAGGCCATCGAGCGGCTGCGCGAGCAGGGCCACGTCTTCGAGCAGGACGGCGCGGTCTTCCTGCGCACCACCGACTTCGGCGACGACAAGGACCGCGTCCTGATCAAGGCCGACGGCGACAAGACCTACTTCGCCGCCGACGCCGCGTACTACCTGTCCAAGCGGGACCGCGGCGCCGAGGTCGCGCTCTACATGCTGGGCGCCGACCACCACGGCTACGTCAACCGCCTCAAGGCCATCGCGGCCTGCGCGGGCGACGACATGGGCCACAACATCGAGGTGAAGATCGGCCAGTTCGTGAAGATGCTTCGCGACGGCGAAGAGGTCCGCATGTCCAAGCGGGCCGGCAACATCATCACGATCGACGACGTGGTCGAGTGGATCGGCGTGGACGCCGCCCGCTACACCCTGGCGCGCTCCTCCACGGACTCGACGATCACGCTGGACATCAACATCCTGACCAGCCAGACCAACGAGAACCGGGTCTACTACGTCCAGTACGCCCACTCGCGGATGTGCGCGGTCCAGCGCAACGCCGACGACCAGGGCATCACGCGCGGTGCGGCCGAGGACTTCAAACCGGAGCTGCTGGCCACCGAGTGGGAGTCCGACCTGCTCGGCCACCTCGGCGAGTTCCCGCGCGTGCTGGCCGCGGCCGGCGAGCTGCGCGAGCCGCACCGGGTCGCCGTGTACCTGGAGGACCTGGCCGCCAAGTACCACCGCTTCTACGACAACTGCCGCATCCTGCCCCGGGGCGACGAGGAGGTCACCGACCTCACGCGCGCCCGCCTCTGGCTGGCCGACGCCACGCGCACGGTCATCGCCAACGGCCTCACGCTCCTGGGCGTGACGGCGCCCGAGCGGATGTAGGCACCACCCCCAAGCGCTCAGCGGGGGGCGGCTGACGGTCAACGGGGACCGTCGCCGCCCCTCGCCATAGGTCTCGAAGGAACCCGGACATGAGTCGTTCCGCACACCCCGCAGGCCCCCGGCACGGCGACGTCCTGCCCGAGGGCCACTACCAGGCCCCGCCGGCCGACCTCAACGCGCTCGACCCCAAGGTCTGGTCGCGCACCGTCGCCCGCGACGCCGAGGGCGTGGCCACCGTCGGCGGGATCGACGTCAAGCGGCTGGCGGCCGAGTTCGGCACCCCCGCCTACGTGCTGGACGAGGAGGACTTCCGCAGCCGGGCCCGCGCCTGGCGGGACGCCTTCGGCACCGACGCGGACGTCTACTACGCCGGCAAGGCCTTCCTCTCCAAGGCGGTCGTGCGCTGGCTGCACGAGGAGGGCCTCAACCTCGACGTGTGCAGCGTGGGCGAGTTGGCGGTGGCGCTGGCCGCCGGGATGCCGCCGGAGCGGATCGCGCTGCACGGCAACAACAAGTCGGTGGACGAGCTGGAACACGCCGTGAAGACCGGCGTCGGGCACATCGTGGTCGACTCCTACGAGGAGATCGAGCGGCTGGCCGCGATCGCCGCCCGCCAGGGCGTGCGCCAGCAGGTGCTGATCCGGATCACCGTCGGCGTCGAGGCGCACACCCACGAGTTCATCGCCACCGCGCACGAGGACCAGAAGTTCGGCCTGTCCCTCAACGGGGGAGCGGCCGCCGAGGCGGTGCGCCGGGTGCTCGGCCACGACAGCCTGGAGCTGCGCGGCATCCACTCGCACATCGGCTCGCAGATCTTCGACATGGCGGGCTTCGAGGTCGCCGCCCGCCGGGTGGTCGGCCTGCTGGCCGGGATCCGCGACGAGCACGGCGTCGAGCTGCCCGAGATCGACCTCGGCGGCGGCCTGGGCATCGCCTACACCAGCGAGGACGACCCGCGCGAGCCGGCCGAGATCGCCGCCGCGCTGGCCGAGATCGTCCGCCGGGAGTGCGCCGCCGCGAACCTGAACGCCCCCCGGCTGAGCGTGGAGCCGGGCCGGGCGATCGTCGGCCCGACCGCGTTCACGCTGTACGAGGTCGGCACCGTCAAGCCGCTGGAGGGCCTGCGCACCTACGTCAGCGTGGACGGCGGGATGTCCGACAACATCCGCACCGCGCTGTACGACGCCGAGTACTCGGTGGCCCTGGTGTCGCGCACCAGCGAAGCCGAGCCGATGCTGGTGCGGGTGGTCGGCAAGCACTGCGAGTCCGGCGACATCGTCGTCCGGGACGCCTTCCTGCCGTCCGACCTGGCTCCGGGCGACCTGATCGCGGTGCCCGCCACCGGCGCCTACTGCCGCTCGATGGCGAGCAACTACAACCACGCCCTCAGGCCGCCGGTGCTCGCCGTCAAGGACGGCGCGGCCCGGGTGATCGTCCGGCGCGAGACGGAGGAGGATCTCCTGCGCCTGGATATCGGATGACGAAATTCTCGTCTCAGATCATGGAACGACCGTAGATCCGTGCGGAAAGTCCCCGAGACTGGTACGGACCGAAGTCTCCGGCGGCCCCTGAAAACCGCCGGAAATACCGAAGCACGAAGAATGCAGAGCGGAGTCGGATGATGCGTACGCGCCCGCTGAAGGTGGCGTTGCTGGGTTGTGGTGTGGTGGGCTCCGAGGTGGCGCGCATCATGACGACGACGGCCGACGACCTCGCCGCTCGCATCGGTGCCCCGGTCGAGCTCGCCGGGATCGCGGTCCGCCGGGCCGGCCGGGTGCGCCCCGGGGTGCCCGAGCACCTGATCACCACCGACGCCGAGGCCCTGGTCACCCGGGGCGACATCGACGTCGTGGTCGAGGTGGTGGGCGGCATCGAGCCGTCCAAATCGCTGATCCTGTCCGCCTTCGAGCAGGGCGCCTCGGTGGTCAGCGCCAACAAGGCGCTGCTCGCCAAGGACGGCACCGAGCTGCACGAGGCGGCCGCCGCGGCCGGCGTGGACCTGTACTACGAGGCCGCGGTGGCGGGCGCGATCCCGCTGCTGCGCCCGCTGCGCGAGTCCCTCGCGGGGGACAAGGTCAACCGGGTGCTGGGCATCGTCAACGGCACCACCAACTTCATCCTCGACAAGATGGACACCACCGGCGCCGGCTACTCGGAGGCGCTGGAGGAGGCCACCGCGCTCGGCTACGCCGAGGCCGACCCGACGGCCGACGTCGAGGGCTTCGACGCCGCCGCCAAGGCCGCCATCCTGGCCGGGATCGCGTTCCACACCGAGGTCACCGCGGCGGACGTCTACCGCGAGGGCATCACCGAGGTCACCGCCGCCGACATCGCCTCCGCCAAGGCGATGGGCTGCGTGGTCAAGCTGCTGGCGATCTGCGAGCGGGCCGCCGACGGCGAGTCCGTCACCGCGCGCGTCCACCCCGCGATGATCCCGCTCTCGCACCCGCTGGCGTCCGTCCGCGAGGCGTACAACGCGGTGTTCGTCGAGGCCGAGGCGGCCGGCCGGCTGATGTTCTACGGCCCGGGCGCGGGCGGCTCGCCGACCGCCTCCGCGGTGCTCGGCGACCTGGTCGCGGTCTGCCGCAACAAGCTGGCCGGGGCCACCGGTCCCGGTGACTCCGTGTACACGCAGCTGCCCGCCAAGCCGATGGACGAGGTGGTCACCCGCTACCACGTCAGCCTGGACGTGGACGACCGGGCGGGTGTGCTCGCCCAGGTCGCGTCCGTCTTCGCCGAGCACGGCGTCTCCATCGACACCGTGCGCCAGCAGGGCCGCGACGGCGACGCCTCGCTCGTCGTGGTCACCCACCGTGCCACCGACGCCGCGCTGTCGGCGACGGTCGACAAGCTCCGCGCGCTGGACAGCGTGCGGGACGTGGCCAGCATCATGCGGGTCGAAGGGGAATAAGGAACCAGCCATGAACGCCGTTGCCGAGAACGTCGTCCGAGGCGCGCACACCCACCAGTGGCGCGGCCTGATCGAGGAGTACCGGGACCGCCTGCCGGTCACCGCGGCCACCCCGGTGGTCACCCTGCTGGAGGGCGGCACGCCCCTGGTACCGGCCCAGGTGCTCTCCGAGCGCACCGGCTGCGAGGTCTACCTCAAGGTCGAGGGCGCCAACCCGACCGGTTCCTTCAAGGACCGCGGGATGACGATGGCCATCTCCAAGGCCAAGGAGGAGGGCGCCCAGGCCGTCATCTGCGCCTCCACCGGCAACACCTCGGCCTCCGCCGCCGCCTACGCGGTGCGGGCCGGGATGGTCTGCGCCGTGCTCGTCCCCCAGGGCAAGATCGCCCTGGGCAAGATGGGCCAGGCGCTGGTGCACGGCGCGAAGATCCTCCAGGTCGACGGGAACTTCGACGACTGCCTGACGCTGGCCCGCGAACTGTCCGAGAAGTACCCGGTGGCGCTGGTCAACTCGGTGAACCCGGTGCGGATCGAGGGCCAGAAGACGGCGGCCTTCGAGATCGTCGACATGCTCGGCGACGCCCCGGACATCCACGTCCTGCCGGTCGGCAACGCGGGCAACATCACGGCCTACTGGAAGGGCTACCGGGAGTACTCCGCCGACGGGATGGCCGCCCGCACCCCGCGGATGTGGGGCTTCCAGGCCGCCGGCTCGGCCCCGATCGTGGACGGCGCGCCCGTCCTCAAGCCGCAGACCATCGCCACCGCGATCCGGATCGGCAACCCGGCCTCCTGGGACTTCGCGCTCGCCGCGCGGGACGAGTCCGGCGGCCTCATCGACAAGGTGACGGACCGTCAGATCCTCGCCGCCTACCGGCTGTTGGCCGCACAGGAGGGCGTCTTCGTGGAGCCCGCCTCGGCCGCCTCGGTGGCCGGCCTGCTGGCCAAGGCGGAGGCCGGACTGGTCGACCCGGGCCAGCGGATCGTCTGCACGGTGACCGGCAACGGTCTCAAGGACCCGGACTGGGCGGTGGCCGGTGCGCCGCAGCCGCAGGTCGTCCCGGTCGACCCGGAGGCCGCGGCCCGGCGGCTCGGACTGCTGGACTGACGGCGGGGCCTGACACTGCGACGGGCCGACCCTTTCGGGGGTCGGCCCGTCGAAGTTCTCGGGTGACACTTTTGTGTCAATTCCGCGGCGCATTCCGATCCGATTCCACCCCGTTCCCTGACCGCGGGGGGTGCGCATTCCGGCCAGAACCGGCAACACACCAGATCGAAGGCCCACGGGGTGTACCACTGGGGAACCTCTCTTCGATACTCTGGGTCCGGCCGTGTGGCACATGCCCCGGGCCCGTCCTGGTACGGGCCGCGCCGACGACAGCGACCGCCAGGCCCGAGGGGCCCGCGGCCCTTTCCCCACCTCGCACCGACGACGCGCTCCGCGCCGCCCGATTTCCCCAGGAGAGTCCACCGCATGGCCGGTCCTGCGTTCCGTGCCGCCGCCGTCCGGGTCCGGGTTCCCGCGACCAGCGCCAACCTCGGCCCTGGCTTCGACGCCTTCGGGCTCGCGCTGGGTCTGTACGACGACGTCGTCGTCCGGGTCTCCGACTCCGGCCTCTCCGTCGACATCGCCGGTGAGGGCGCGCAGACGCTGCCGCGGGACGAGCGCCACCTGCTGGTCCGCTCGATGCGGGCCGCCTTCGACCGGCTCGGCGGCCAGCCGCGCGGCCTCGAAGTGGTCTGTGCCAACCGGATACCGCACGGCCGCGGCCTGGGCTCCTCCTCGGCCGCCATCTGCGCCGGCATCGTGGCCGCCCGCGCCGTCACCATCGGCGGCCCGTCCGCGCTGGACGACGACGCGCTGCTGGCCCTCGCCTCCGAGCTGGAGGGCCACCCGGACAACGTCGCGGCCTGCCTGCGCGGCAACTTCACCATCGCCTGGACCGACGAGGAGTCGGCCAAGGCGGTCGCCCTGGAGCCCTCCGGGCAGGTCGTCCCGGTGGTGTTCGTGCCGGCCGGCGAGGTGCTCACCGAGACCGCCCGCGGCCTGCTGCCGAAGACCGTCCCGCTGGCCGACGCCGCCGTCAACGCGGGCCGCTCCGCGCTGCTGGTGGAGGCCCTGACCAGGCGCCCCGAACTGCTCCTCGCCGCCACCGAGGACCGGCTGCACCAGGACTACCGCGCCTCCGCCATGCCGGACAGCGCCGCGCTGGTCGGCGCGCTGCGCGCGGAGGGCGTCCCCGCGGTCATCTCCGGGGCCGGCCCGACCGTGCTGGCGCTCACCGACGAGGCGGGCGTCGACAAGGTGCTCTCCTTCGCCGGGCACCACGGCCACGGCGGCGATCCGGCGTTCGCCGCGCACCGGCTCGAGGTCGACCGCACCGGGGCCACCGTGCTCCCGCTGGGCGTCTGAGCTGCCGGTTCGGCCCGGCGTGGAGCCGGGCCGTCCGGACACGATTGGCAAGCTCGAGGTCGGGGAATGTCTGAGGGGGTCGGTAGTGTTAACCTCATTGCTGCACCAGGTGCCCTCCGGGGCTAGGTGCGCCGCGTCCCGATCCCAGCGTTCCACTGCCGTGGAACCGCCGCGATGTCCGGGGCGACGATTCTCCGGGAGCCCACCGCAGCGCGTACGCAGCCTGCCTGCGCGACAAGCGGTCGCATCCCGAAGCCGTGACGGCACCTGACTCCCACCCGCGGTCTCCCACCTAGAGGCCAGGACGGGCGGAGCGCGGGCCACCGTCACGCGACGGGGGCCCGGGATTCGCAGGCAGCGTGGGCGCAACGCCCTCTGGGGAGGTCGACCCACGACCGGCCCACGCGCCACCTCAGCACCACCGTGCTTCACGCACCGCACCTCGCAGCTCTCCCTCGACGGGCTCCCGCCATTCGAGGGATCACCGCCTCGGACCGACGCAGTCGAGCGTTGGTCAGGACAGCACAACCGGTCGCCGAGCCAGACAGGCCGACGTCCGCTCCAGGGAAGGACCCTTAGTGAGCGACTCCACCGATCTGATGGGCGCGCGCCCGGACGCCGAAGCGTCGGACGCGACCGCCGCCCCCGCTGCCCCGGCCCGCCGCCGCCGCAGTGCCGCCGCGGGCCTGGACGGAATGGTCCTCGCCGAGCTGCAGAAGCTCGCCGCGGACCTGGGCATCACCGGTACCGGACGCATGCGCAAGAGCCAGCTGATCGAGACCATCAAGGAGAAGAGCGGCGGGGACCCGCTGCTCGCCGCCGGTGGCGCCCCGGCCGCCAAGCGCACCGCCGCCAAGGCGGACGCCGAGGCCCCGGCCGAGAAGCCGGCCCGCCGCACCAAGGCCGCCGCCGCCGCTGCCGCGGCCCCGGCCGCCGAGCCGCAGGCCCAGATCGAGATCCCGGTCCAGGCCGCCGCCGAGACCGCCGCGCCGGCCCGTGCCGAGCGCACCCGCCGCCGCGCCACCTCGGCCGCCGGCGCCCCGACCGCGCCCGTCGCGGCCGCGGAGACCGTCGCCGAGGCCGCCACCGTCGCGGTGGCCGAGCCCAAGCAGGCCGACCGTCCGGCCGAGACCCGCGCCTTCGAAGGCCGCGAGGAGGGTCGCGAGACCCGTCGCGACCGCCGCGAGCGCCGTGACCGCCGGGACGGCGGCGAGCGCACGGAGCGCACCGAGCGCCAGGACGCCGGCGAGGCCCAGGCCGGGCAGGACGCCGACGGCCGCGAGTCGCGTCGCGACCGCCGCAACCGCCGCGAGCGCACCGACCGCCAGGGCCAGCAGGGCCAGCAGCAGGGCCAGGGCGACGGCCAGCAGCGCCGCGAGGGCGGCCAGGGCCAGCAGGCCCAGCAGCCGCAGGCCCAGCAGGGCGGCTACGACGACGACGAGTTCGGCGAGGGCCGTCGCGGCCGTCGCGGCCGTTACCGCGACCGTCGGGGCCGTCGTGGCCGCGAGGGCTTCGAGGCCGGTCCGGTCGAGACCCAGATCGGCGAGGACGACGTCCTGATCCCGGTCGCGGGCATCCTCGACATCCTGGACAACTACGCCTTCGTGCGCACCTCCGGCTACCTGCCGGGCCAGAACGACGTCTACGTCTCGCTCGCCCAGGTCCGCAAGAACGGCCTGCGCAAGGGTGACGCCATCACCGGCGCCGTGCGCCAGCCGCGCGAGGGCGAGCGCCGCGAGAAGTTCAACGCCATGGTGCGGCTGGACTCCGTCAACGGCATGGACCCGGAGACCGGCCGCGGCCGCCCCGAGTTCAACAAGCTCACCCCGCTGTACCCGCAGGAGCGGCTGCGCCTGGAGACCGACCCGGGCGTGCTGACCACCCGGATCATCGACCTGGTGTCGCCGATCGGCAAGGGCCAGCGCGGTCTGATCGTCGCGCCGCCGAAGACCGGCAAGACCATGGTGCTCCAGGCGGTCGCCAACGCGATCACCCACAACAACCCCGAGTGCCACCTGATGGTCGTCCTGGTCGACGAGCGTCCGGAAGAGGTCACCGACATGCAGCGGTCGGTCAAGGGCGAGGTCATCTCCTCGACCTTCGACCGCCCGGCCGAGGACCACACCACCGTCGCCGAGCTGGCCATCGAGCGCGCCAAGCGCCTGGTCGAGCTGGGCCACGACGTGGTCATCCTGCTGGACTCGATCACCCGCCTGGGCCGCGCCTACAACCTGGCGGCGCCGGCCTCCGGCCGCATCCTGTCCGGTGGTGTCGACTCGACCGCGCTGTACCCGCCGAAGAAGTTCTTCGGTGCCGCGCGCAACATCGAGAACGGCGGCTCGCTGACCATCCTGGCCACCGCGCTGGTCGAGACCGGCTCGCGGATGGACGAGGTGATCTTCGAGGAGTTCAAGGGCACCGGCAACATGGAGCTCAAGCTCGACCGGAAGCTCTCGGACAAGCGCATCTTCCCGGCCGTCGACGTGGACGCCTCCAGCACCCGCAAGGAGGAGATCCTGCTCGGCAGCGAGGAGCTGGCCATCGTCTGGAAGCTGCGCCGGGTGCTGCACGCGCTCGACTCGCAGCAGGCGATCGAGCTGCTCCTGGACAAGATGAAGCAGACCAAGAGCAACGCCGAGTTCCTGATGCAGATCGCCAAGACCACCCCCGGCTCGGGCGACTGACCGTAGTCGGACCGGCTGCACAGCACGGAACCCCGGATCGCGCGAGCGGTCCGGGGTTCCGTGCGTCCGTGGCCGCTTTGTTCCAGAGTTGGGACAGCTTGGGACTATTTGATCTTCTTGTCCGATTTACTCTGGACCGTATGGCCGAGCACAAGAGGGTCCCGAGTCGCCGCCGCAAGGTCCTGCGGTGGTCCGCCTGCGCGGTCGCCGCGCTCGTCGTCGCCGGCGGCGGTGCGGGGGCGTACGCGTACCTGAAGCTCAACGGCAACATCAAGAGCGTCGACATCGACTCCCGGCTCGGCGACGCCCGGCCCCCGGCCGCCACCGACGGCTCCTTCAACATCCTGGTGCTGGGCTCCGACTCGCGGGTCGGCGAGAACGGCGACCTGGCCGGCGGGGACACCGGTGACTCCGCCCGCTCCGACACCGCGATGGTGGTCCACGTCTACCAGGACCACTCCAGGGCCTCGGTCGTCTCGATCCCGCGCGACACCCTGGTCGACCGCCCGCAGTGCACCGACGGCGCCGGCAAGGCCGTCCCGGCGGCCAAGCGCGCGATGTACAACAGCGCCTTCGAGGCGGGCGGCGCGGCCTGCGCCGTCAAGACCACCGAGCAGCTCACCGGGCTGCGGATGGACCACTACCTCCAGGTGGACTTCGCCGGCTTCGCCCGGGTCGTGGACGCGATAGGCGGGGCCACCGTGACCACCACGGTGGCCATCCACGACAAGGACAGCGGGCTCGACCTGCCGGCGGGCCAGCACCACCTGGACGGACAGCAGGCGCTGGCCTTCGTGCGCACCCGGCACGGCGTCGGCGACGGCAGCGACCTCGGCCGGATCGAGCTGCAGAAGCAGATGGTCAAGTCGCTGCTCCAGCAGGCCGGCGGGCTCGGGCTGTTCTCCAACCCGGTCAAGCTGTGGTCGATCGGCGACACCATGACCAAGAGCGTCACCACCGACTCCGCGCTCGGCTCGGTGAACTCCCTGGTCGGGCTGGTGCAGGAGCTCAAGGGGATCGGGCCGGACCAGCTGAGCATGGTCACCCTGCCGGTGGTGACCGCGCCCAGCGACCCCAACCGGGTGGTCGAGCAGCAGCCGCAGGCCGGGAGCCTCTGGGCGGCGCTCAGGGCCGACCAGCCCCTCCCGCAGGCGGTGGTCTCGGCCCAGCCGGAGAACCCCGCCCAGGCGGCCCCCACGGCCCCGGCGACGGGCGCCGCCGGGCAGTCCGTGAAGCCCACCGCGAAGCCGTCCGTGAAGCCCACCGCGAAGGCCTCCGCGGCCCGCTGAGCCGTCGGCCCGACGTCCCCGGAATAAGCCGCGGCGGGACCCGGTTTGGGAAGATGCGGCCGGTCCTGGCAGACTGGTCCGTCGGTCCCGGTTCACGTGCGGCATTCCCAGCCGCCGACCCGGTGCCCTCCCGAAAACTAGGAGAACCCCTTGAAGTCCAACGTTCACCCGGAGTACGTGGTCACCCGCGTGACCTGCACCTGCGGCGCCGAGTTCACCACCCGCTCGACCGAGACCAGTGGCGAGATCCGCGCCGAGGTCTGCTCGCAGTGCCACCCGTTCTACACCGGCAAGCAGAAGATCCTCGACACCGGTGGCCGCGTGGCCCGCTTCGAGGCCCGCTTCGGCAAGCAGCACAGCGCGAAGGCCTAGCGCTCCCTCGGCGCCGGTTCCCGGTGCCCCCTACTCGTTGTCGGGGGCGCAGGGGACCGGCGCCGTTCGCGTCCCAGCGCGAACCGCGCAGCTCCGCCCCGTTCCGCACCCCCCGCACGTTCCGAGTCCCCGGGAAGAAGGCCACCCCATGTTCGAGGCAGTCGAAGAGCTCCTCGTCGAGCACGCCGACCTCGAGACGAGGCTGGCCGACCCGTCGGTCCACGCGGACCAGAACAACGCCCGCAAGCTGGCCAAGCGGTACGCCGAGCTGACCCCGATCACCCGGGTCTACCGGCAGTGGCGGCAGGCCGGCGAGGACATCGAGGCCGCGCGCGAACTCGCCGCCGAGGACCCGGATTTCATCTCCGAGGTGAAGGACTCCGAGGCGCGCCGCGACGAGCTGACCGAGGAACTGCGGCTGCTGCTCGTCCCGCGCGACCCGAGCGACGACAAGGACGTCATCCTGGAGATCAAGGCGGGCGAGGGCGGCGAGGAGTCCGCGCTGTTCGCCGGCGACCTGCTCCGGATGTACCTGCGCTACGCCGAGCGGATCGGCTGGAAGACCGAGATCATCGACTCCAACGAGTCCGACCTCGGCGGCTACAAGGACGTCTCGGTGGCCGTGAAGACCAAGGGCAGCGCCGAGCCCGGCCAGGGCGTCTGGGCCCGGTTGAAGTACGAGGGCGGCGTGCACCGCGTGCAGCGCGTCCCCGCCACCGAGTCGCAGGGCCGCATCCACACCTCCGCGGCGGGCGTACTGGTCACCCCCGAGGCGGAGGAGGTCGAGGTCGAGATCGTCGCCAACGACCTGCGGATCGACGTCTACCGCTCCTCCGGCCCGGGCGGCCAGTCGGTCAACACCACCGACTCGGCGGTCCGGATCACCCACCTGCCGACCGGTATCGTGGCGTCCTGCCAGAACGAGAAGAGCCAGCTGCAGAACAAGGAGCAGGCGATGCGCATCCTGCGTTCGCGGCTGCTGGCCGCCGCGCAGGAGGAGGCCGAGCGGGAGGCCTCGGACGCGCGTCGCAGCCAGGTCCGCACGGTGGACCGCTCCGAGCGGATCCGGACGTACAACTACCCGGAGAACCGCATCTCGGACCACCGCACGGGCTTCAAGGCGTACAACCTGGACCAGGTCCTGGACGGCGACCTGAACGCCGTGATCCAGTCCTGCGTCGACAAGGACGCGGCGGCCAAGCTCGCCGCGGCCCAAGAGAACTGAGACCGGCGCGCCCCAGCCCGACGCAAGACCGAAGCCGGAGCGCAGAAACATGAGGTCGTACGGATGAACCTGCTGCTCGCCGAGGTGGCCCAGGCCACCCAGCGGTTGGCCGCGGCCGGCGTGCCGTCGCCGCGCTTCGACGCGGAGGAACTTGCCGCCTACGTCCACAACGTCAAGCGCAGCCAGCTGCACACCGTGCAGGACGCCGACTTCGACGCCCGCTACTGGGAGGCGGTCTCGCGCCGCGAGGCCCGCGAGCCGCTGCAGCACATCACCGGGCGGGCGTTCTTCCGCTACCTCGAACTGGCGGTCGGCCCCGGGGTGTTCGTGCCCCGGCCGGAGACCGAGACGGTCGTCGAGTGGGCGATAGACGCGGTGCGCGACATGGACGTCGCCGAGCCGCTGGTGGTCGACCTGTGCTCCGGCTCGGGCGCCATCGCGCTCGCCCTGGCCCAGGAGCTGCCGCGCTCCACCGTGCACGCCTTCGAGCTGGACGCGGGGGCGCTGGAGTACACCCGGCGCAACATCGAGGCCAGCCCGGACCGGGCCAGGGTCACCCTGCACGCCGGTGACGCCACCAAGGCCTTCGAGGACGACCGCTCCTGGGACGGCCGCTTCGACCTGGTGATCTCCAACCCGCCGTACATCCCGCTCACCGAGTGGGAGTACGTCGCGCCGGAGGCCCGCGACCACGACCCGCAGATGTCCCTGTTCTCCGGCGAGGACGGCCTGGACACCATCCGCGGCATCGAGCGGGTGGCCGCCCGGCTGCTCCGCCCGGGCGGCGCGGTGGTGATCGAGCACGCCGACCAGCAGGGCGGCCAGGTGCCGTGGATCTTCAACGAGGAACGCGGTTGGACGGACACGGCCGACCACCGCGACCTGAACAACCGGCCCCGCTTCACGACGGCCCGCAGGGTCGGGTCGTGAACGTCGAGCACCGCACGACCGGCCGCGGGGCCGGGTCGTGAACACCGCCGTGAACGTCATGAGCCTTTCCGGAAGGGGACCGCACCGATGAGCCGCCGCTACGACTGTGCCGACGCCGGGGACCGCGCCACCGGCCTGCGCGAGGCCGCATCGGCCATCCGCCGCGGCGAACTCGTCGTGCTGCCCACCGACACCCTGTACGGGGTCGGTGCGGACGCCTTCTCCCCGGAGGCCGTCGGCGAGCTGCTGGCTGCCAAGGGCCGCGGCCGCAACATGCCCTCGCCCGTCCTGGTCGGCTCGCCGACCACCCTGCACGGCCTGGTCACCGACTTCTCCGAGCAGGCCTGGGAGCTGGTCGACGCGTTCTGGCCCGGCGGTCTCACCCTGGTCGCCAAGCACCAGCCCTCGCTGCGTTGGGACCTCGGCGAGACCCGCGGCACCGTCGCGGTCCGGATGCCGCTGCACCCGGTCGCCATCGAGCTGCTGAACAGCACCGGCCCGCTCGCCGTCTCCAGCGCCAACAAGACCGGCGGCCCGTCCCCGGCGACCTGTGACGAGGCGCAGGCCCAGCTGGGCGACGCCATCTCGGTCTACCTGGACGGCGGCACCGCCGACCACGCCACCGCCTCGTCCATCGTCGACGTCACCGGCAAGGTGCCCGTGCTCCTGCGGGCCGGGGCGATCAGCATCGAGCAGCTGAGGGAGGTCGTCCCCGACCTGGAGGCCGGAAGTTGACACCCACCGCCTCGCTCCATGACGGGCCCGGCATAGCGCCGTACCTGAGCGTGGGTCCCAGGCCGCTGGACCACTTCCGGATCCTGTTCGTCTGTACGGGGAACATCTGCCGCTCGCCGATCGCCGAGCGGCTCACCCGGCGTGAGCTGGACACCCGGCTCAGCCCCCGGGTGGCCGGGCGGATCCTGGTGGAGAGCGCCGGCACCTGGGGCCACGTGGGCGCGCCGATGGAGGACCACGCGGCGACCGTGCTCGACGAGTACGGCGCCGACAGCGGTGGCTTCACCGGCCGGGAACTGCTGGACGAGCACGTGGTCGAGGCCGACCTGGTGCTGACCGCGACCCTGGACCACCGCGCCCAGGTGATCTCGATGGGCCACGAGGCGGGCCTGCGCACCTTCACGATGAAGGAGTTCACCCGGCTGGTCCGGACGATCGACCCGGGCACCCTGCCCGACCCGCGCCGCGGCGCCGACGTCACCGAGCGGGCCCGCGCCCTGGTGCGGGCCGCCGCCGCGCTGCGCGGCTGGCTGCTGGCCGCGACCCCGGAGTCCGACGAGGTGGACGATCCGTACGGCGCTCCGATCGGCATGTTCCGCAACTGCGGCGAGGAGATATTCCACGCGGTCGACCCGGTGGTCACCGCGCTGACGGGCGTGCCCGCGCCGCGCTGACGCCTGCCCGCGCCGCGCTGACGGCCGAACGGCCCCTTCTCGGCGGGCCGGACGGGGGCGACCGTCCTACGCTGGGGGCACCGTCCCTGCCGCGCCCGGGAGCCCTGCCATGACCGTCACCGATGCCGCGACCGGCCCGACCGCGACGACGGGGCGCCCGTGGGCGTCCGAGGCGCTGCACCGGGCGGATCCGCAGATCGCCGACCTGCTGGCCGCCGAGTCCGAGCGGCGCGCCGAAACGATCCAGCTGCTGGCGGGGGAGAACCTGACCACGCCCGCCGTGCTGGCGGCGCTGACCGGGCCGCTGATCGACAAGTACGCCGAGGGCTACCCCGGCCGCCGGCACCACACCGGCTGCGCGCTGGCGGACGCCGCGGAGCTGCTGGCGATCGACCGGGCGCGCGAGCTGTTCGCCGCGCCGCACGCCAACGTCCAGCCCCGGTCGGCGACTTCGGCGATGCTCGCGGCCTACGCGGCGCTGCTGCGGCCCGGTGACGGGGTGCTGGCGATGTCGCTGGAGCACGGTGGCCACCTCAGCTGCGGCTCGCGGGCCAACTTCTCCGGCCGCTGGTTCGAGTTCACCGGCTACGGCGTGCGCGAGGACGACGGCCTGATCGACCTGGACCAGGTGCGCGAGCTGGCCCGGCGGCACCGCCCGAAGGCCGTGGTGGCGGGCTCGATCTCCTACCCCCGGCACCCGGACTGGGCGGCCTTCCGGGAGATCGCCGACGAGGTGGACGCCTATCTGATCGCCTCCGTCGCGCAGACCACCGGCCTGATCGCGGCCGGTGTGGCGCCCTCCCCGGTGCCGTACGCGGACGTCACGGTGGCCGCCACCCACAAGCTGCTGCGCGGCCCGCGCGGCGGCCTGCTGCTGTCCACCGCGGAGCTGGCCGAGCGGATCGACCGGGCGGTGTTCCCGTTCAGCCAGGGCGGCGCGGCGATGAACGAGGTGGCCGGCAAGGCGGTGGCCCTCGCGGAGGCCGGGACGCCCGCCTACCGGGCGTACGCGCAGCGGACGGTGTCCGGGGCGCAGGCGCTCGCCAGGGGGCTCGCAGAGGCCGGAATGCGCCCTCTGACGGGCGGTACCGACACCCACCTGGTGACCGCCGACGTCAGCCCGCTCGGCGTGACCGGTGCGGAGGCCGAACGGCGCTGCGCGGCGGCCGGGTTGCTGCTCGGCAAGTGCGCGCTGCCGTACGACCCGGCGCCGCCCGCCGACGCCTCCGGGATCAGGCTGGGCACGGGCACCGTGACCAGCCAGGGGATGGGGGAGGCGGAGCTGGCCGGGATCGCCGCACTGATCGGCCGGCTGCTCGCCGGGGAGCCCCCCGGGCCGGTCGCGGCGCAGGTCCGGGAGCTGGCGGCGGCCTTCGCGGGGCGGGCCTGAGGCCCGGGCGGCCGCGGGGATTCGGATCTCCTACCCGGGAGAGCGAACCGCGATGCACGTCCCGGGCGTCCGACTCAATAAGGTGTGTGCCGTGGCGACGCACCTCGAACCCCGGGAAGGCAGGGGAGTACCTTCGGTACCTCCCCGTTCGACAGTGATGCAGGAGGCCAGTGGTGCGTGAGTATCTGCTGGTGCTGTTCTGCACCGCCGCCGTCACCTACCTGCTGACCGGCCCGGTCCGGAAGTTCGCCATCGCGGCGGGCGCGATGCCCCCGGTCCGCGCCCGCGACGTGCACCGCGAGCCCACTCCCCGGCTCGGCGGCATCGCGATGTTCGGCGGACTGTGCGCGGGCATCCTGGTCGCCTCCCAGCTGGACAACCTGAGCAAGGTGTTCAACGGGGGCAGCGACATCCGCGCGCTGCTGTCCGGCGCCGGGATCATGTTCCTGCTCGGGGTGCTGGACGACAAGTGGGGCGTGGACGCCCTGGTCAAGCTGGGCGGCCAGATGATCGCCGCCGGCGTGATGGTCTGGCAGGGCGTCACGGTGATCAGCCTCCCGGTGCCCGGTGTCGGTTCGGTCGCGGTGAGCCCGACCCAGGGCATGGTCATCTCGGTCACCCTGGTCGTCGTCATGGTCAACGCGGTGAACTTCATCGACGGACTGGACGGCCTGGCGGGCGGCATGGTCTGCATCGCCGCGATGGCCTTCTTCCTGTACAGCTACCGGCTCTGGTACGGCTACACGATCTCCGACGCGGCCCCCGCCGTGCTGTTCAGCGTGCTGCTGATCGGCATGTGCCTGGGCTTCCTGGCGCACAACATGCACCCCGCGCGGATCTTCATGGGCGACTCCGGCTCGATGATGCTCGGCCTGATGCTGGCCGTCGCGGCGATCTCGATCACCGGCCGGGTCGACCCGGACCTGATCAACAGCGAGACCGGCTCGCAGACCGCCACCGTGCACACCCTGGTGCCGATCTACATCCCGCTGCTGCTGCCGCTGACGGTCATCGCGCTGCCGCTGGCCGACCTGCTGCTCGCGGTGGTGCGCCGCACCTGGGCCGGCCAGTCCCCGTTCGCCGCCGACAAGCGCCACCTGCACCACCGGCTGCTCCAGGTCGGGCACTCGCACAGCCGGGCCGTGCTGATCATGTACTTCTGGGCCGCGCTGATCGCCTTCGGCACGGTCGCCTTCTCGGTGACCAACACCGGCCGCACGGTGGTGCTGACCCTCGCCGGGCTCTGCCTGGTCGGCCTGGTGGTCCTGCTGACGCCGCGGTTCCGGCCGCGGGCGCCCCGGGCGGTGCAGTCCTTCGTCCCGCCGCGGTACCGGCGGCGCTCGCCGTCCGCCCCGATGGCCGAACTGTCGGCGAAGGACAAGCAACTTCTGGGTGAAGCCAGCCGGGGGTCCACCGCGTCCACCGACCACCACAAGGCCACCGGCCGCCGGTGACAGCGAAGTTGACGACCCGCCAGATGGGCTCACCCGTACGGCGGATTCGTTGCGCCGTCGGTGTGACAGGAGCCACACATTCATGGTAAAGCTCTCATCAAATAGTTTGTGATACCGTTCACGAGTACCGAGAACACGCCGAAAGACCTGACAGGTGGAGGACTTCCGTCCCTGGTCGGTCTCCCTCGACGGATCCGCCGCTCACCGCGGGCGGTCCGGCGGCGGCCACTCGGTCCGGTGTCACCCCGCCACCATCTGTGCCCGTCCCCCGCCACATCGACATGCCGCCGGAGCTGCCGACATGCCGTCCACCGACGCCCAGATCCTCCGGGGCGCCGCGATTCCCACTGCGGTCGCCGGGATCATCGCCATGGCGATCTCCTTCGCCGTCGCCGGTGGGAAGGGCCTGCTCGGCGCTTTCTTCGGCGCCATCCTGGTGCTGGCCTTCTTCAGCTCCGGCCAGTTCGCGCTCGAGCGGCTGACCAGGTCGAACCCGCAGATCATGATGGCCGCGGCGCTGATGGTGTACACCACCCAGATCCTGCTGGTCGGCATCGTGCTCGCGGTGTTCAAGGACACCGAGCTCTTCAACCGGCAGACCTTCGCCTTCACGTTGATCGGCTGCGTGCTGGTCTTCACCGGCTTCCAGGTGCGCGGCGCACTCAAGGCCAAGATGTTCTACGTCGACCCCCACGCCTCGGAAAGCAAGGGTGACAAGCCCTCCGACAAGGGTCGTCAACAGTGACGAGGCCCAGCTGTCCCCCCAACGAGGGGGGCGGTGTTTATGCCGCACTGACGGGCTGCTATCGTCCGTCGCAACAACGGAGTACGGGAAGAGGCCAGGTCTGTCCGGACATTGGACGGATCGCCCCCCGGACCCGCGCAGTCTTCGATGATCCCGTGGTCGCGCAGCGCGCCGTCGCGCGGGGTCGGCGAGAAACCCATCAAGTTCCAGTGCCGCTCCGTGGTCGCAGGCCACGCCGACACACCGAGGTTGCCGTAACCATGCGTCACGACGAAGGAGTCCGTGGTGAGTGCTGAACTCACGTCCTCGCTCGCCTCAGGCAGTTGCCACTTCGGGGACGCTGGCTGCGGCTTCCCGGCCCCGGGCCTGAACGAGTTCCAGTTCAAGCCGATCTTCTCGGTCGGCGGCGTCGACTTCAACAAGCCGATGCTGCTGTCGATCATCGTCGCGCTCCTGATCGTCGTGTTCTTCTGGGCCGCCTTCGCCAAGCCGCGCCTGGTCCCCGGCAAGCTGCAGCTGGTCGCCGAGATCGGTTACGACTTCGTCAAGCGCTCGATCGCGCTGGAGACGATCGGCAAGCGGGGCGAGAAGTACGTCCCGATGCTGGTCTCGATGTTCTTCTTCATCTGGTTGATGAACATCATGTCGATCATCCCGTTCGCCCAGTTCCCGGTGACGGCGGCGATCGCGTTCCCGGCCGGTCTGGCCGCGGTCGTGTGGATCACCTACATGACGCTGACCTTCAAGACCCACGGGTTCGTCGGCGGCATGAAGAACCTCTGCTGGCCGTCGGGCATCCCGGGCTGGGTCATGTTCATCCTGGTCCCGATCGAGTTCTTCTCGAACATCTTCGTGCGCCCCTTCACCCTGGCGGTCCGAGCCTTCGCGAACATGTTCGCCGGCCACCTGCTGGTCGTGATGTTCTCCGTCGCCTCCTGGTACCTGCTCAGCCCGACCCTGGGCGCGCTGTACGGCTCGGCCTCCTTCGTGGTCGCCGTCGGCCTCACCGCCTTCGAGCTGCTGGTCCAGTTCCTGCAGGCCTACATCTTCGTGATGCTGGCCAGCAGCTACATCGCCGGTGCCCTGGAAGAGGCGCACTGAGCCACGCAGCTCCGGCTGCCACCCCTCCCGAACGCCCGGTGGCCAACCACCACCGGTCCACCACCCCGCAAAGGACAAGCTGAAATGCAGAACCTCGCTGAGGTCTACGGTTCCGTCGCCTCCCTCGGTTACGGCCTCGCCGCGATCGGCCCCGGCATCGGTGTTGGTCTCATCTTCGGTAACGGTGTCCAGGCCATGGCCCGTCAGCCCGAGGCTGTCGGTCTGATCCGCACCAACATGTTCATCGGCTTCGCGCTGACCGAGGCGCTCGCCCTCATCGGCATCGTCATGCCGTTCGTCTTCGGCGCCGGCAAGTAATTCCCACGCCGTAGACCCTTTCGAGGAAGGTCCAGATATGAGTTTCGCGGCACAGCTCGCGGAGGAGGGGGAGAAGATGAACCCCCTGCTTCCCGCGTGGCCCGAGATCATCATCGGCCTGCTCTGCTTCTTCATCGTCTTCGGTCTGCTCGGCAAGAAGCTCCTCCCCAGCATCGAGAAGGTGCTGTCGGAGCGCCGGGACGCCATCGAAGGCGGCATGGAGCGCGCCGAGGCCGCCCAGGCGGAGGCCCAGGCCCTGCTTGAGCAGTACCGCGCCGAGCTCGCCGAGGCGCGCCACGAGGCTGCCCGCATCGTCGAGCAGGCTCGCGAGCAGGGCGCCGCCCAGCTCGCCGAGATGCGCGAGGAGGGCCAGCGTCAGCGCGAGGCCATCGTCGCCGCCGGCCACGCCCAGATCGAGGCCGACAAGAAGCAGGCGACTGCCGCCCTGCGTCAGGACGTGGGTTCGCTGGCCACCCAGCTGGCTTCCCGCATCGTCGGCGAGTCCCTCGAGGACAACGCCCGGCAGAGCGGCGTGATCGACCGCTTCCTGAACGAGCTCGAGGCCAAGGCCGCCGTGGCTCAGGGTGCGGCCAAGTGATCGGCGCCAGCCGCGAGGCGCTCGCCGCCGGCCGGCAGAACCTGGACAGCCTGACCGACTCCACCTCGGTGGACGCGGCCAAGCTCGCCGAGGAACTCACCGCCGTCACGGCCGTGCTGGACCGCGAGGTGTCGCTGCGCCGCGTGCTGACCGACCCGTCCCGGTCGGGGCAGGACAAGGCCCAGCTGGTCACCTCGCTGCTGACCGGTCAGGTCTCCGGCGAGACCGTCGACCTGGTCTCCGGCCTGGTCCGGTCCCGCTGGTCGGGTGCGCGTGACCTGGTGGACGCGACCGAGGAGCTCGCCGCCTACGCCGAGGTCATCGCCGCGGACAAGGCCGGCGCCCTGGACGACGTCGAGGACGAGCTGTTCCGCTTCGGCCGGGTGGTCAGCGGCTCGCACGAGCTGCGCGCCGCGCTCACCGAGCCGAAGGCCGGCACCGGCGCGAAGGCCGGGCTGATCAACAAGCTGCTCGGCGGCCGCGCCAACGCCGGCACCGTCCGGCTGGTCACCGCCCTCGTCAACGCGCCGCGCGGCCGTAGCCTGGAGCAGGGCCTCGAGTCCTACTCGAAGCTCGCCGCCGCGCGCCGCGGCCGCATGGTGGCCCTGGTCACCAGCGCGGTGCCGCTGTCGGACACCCAGAAGGAGCGCCTCACCGGTGCTCTGGGCCGGATGTACGGCCGCCAGGTCCACCTGAACATCGACGTCGACCCCGAGGTCGTCGGCGGTGTGCGGGTGCAGATCGGCGACGAGATCATCGACGGCACCGTGTCGAGCCGCCTCGAAGGCGCTCGTCAGTCGCTCGAAGGCTGAGCAGCACCGAGCAGCACCGAGCAGCCCATCCGACCCTCGGTCGGGAAACCGGCTCCCCATGGAGTCGGCAAAACGTACGGCCGGTTCATACGACCCGGCCGAGAGTCGAGTACTTGCGGCCGGCCCTCAACGGCGGGCCGAGGATCGCAAACTAGGAGAGCAGGGAAGCCTGATGGCGGAGCTTACGATCCGTCCGGAGGAGATCCGGGACGCGCTGGCCGACTTTGTCCAGTCGTACCAGCCGGACGCCGCTTCTGTGGAAGAGGTCGGCACGGTCACTGACGCGGCGGACGGCATCGCGCATGTCGAGGGCCTGCCCTCGGTCATGGCGAACGAGCTGCTGAAGTTCGAGGACGGCACGCTCGGCCTCGCGCTGAACCTCGACACCCGCGAGATCGGTGTCGTCGTCCTCGGTGAGTTCGGCGGTATCGAAGAGGGCCAGACCGTGCGCCGCACCGGCGAGGTCCTCTCGGTTCCGGTCGGCGACGGCTACCTCGGCCGCGTCGTGGACCCGCTGGGCAACCCGATCGACGGCCTCGGCGAGATCGCCGCCACCGGCCGTCGCGCCCTTGAGCTGCAGGCCCCCGGCGTCATGGCCCGCAAGTCGGTCAAGCAGCCGCTGCAGACCGGTATCAAGGCCATCGACGCGATGACCCCGATCGGCCGTGGCCAGCGTCAGCTGATCATCGGTGACCGCCAGACCGGCAAGACCGCGGTGGCCGTCGACACGATCATCAACCAGCGCGACAACTGGCGCTCGGGCGACCCGGAGAAGCAGGTCCGCTGCATCTACGTCGCCGTGGGCCAGAAGGGCTCCACCATCGCGTCCGTCCGCGGCGCCCTGGAGGAGGCCGGCGCGCTGGAGTACACCACCATCGTGGCCGCTCCCGCGTCCGACCCGGCCGGTTTCAAGTACCTGGCCCCGTACACCGGTTCGGCCATCGGCCAGGAGTGGATGTACGACGGCAAGCACGTCCTGATCATCTTCGACGACCTGTCGAAGCAGGCCGAGGCCTACCGTTCCGTCTCCCTGCTGCTGCGCCGCCCGCCGGGCCGCGAGGCCTACCCGGGTGACGTCTTCTACCTGCACTCCCGCCTGCTGGAGCGCTGCGCGAAGCTGAACGACGCCCTGGGCGGCGGCTCGATGACCGGTCTGCCGATCATCGAGACCAAGGCCAACGACGTCTCGGCGTACATCCCGACCAACGTCATCTCCATCACCGACGGCCAGTGCTTCCTGGAGTCCGACCTGTTCAACGCCGGCATCCGCCCGGCCGTGAACGTCGGTATCTCGGTCTCCCGCGTCGGTGGTTCCGCCCAGATCAAGGCCATGCGCTCGGTCGCCGGCCGTCTGCGCCTGGACCTCGCCCAGTACCGTGAGCTGGAGGCCTTCGCCGGCTTCGGCTCCGACCTGGACGCGGCCTCCAAGGCCCAGCTGGAGCGCGGTGCGCGCATGGTCGAGCTGCTCAAGCAGGGCCAGTACCAGCCGTTCCCGGTCGAGGAGCAGGTCGTCTCCATCTGGGCCGGTACCACCGGCAAGCTGGACGACGTCCCGGTCGCCGAGATCCGCCGCTTCGAGCGCGAGTTCCTGGACCACGTCCGCCTGCAGCACAAGGACCTGCTCGCCGGCATCGTCGAGACCGGTCTGCTGGCCGACGGCACCGTCGACGCCCTGACCGGCGCGATCGAGGCCTTCAAGCAGGGTTACCAGACCGCCGACGGCAAGCTGCTCTCCGAGCAGGCCTGAGTCCGGTAGCGAGGGAAAGGACGTAACGACCCATGGGAGCACAGCTTCGGGTCTACAAGCGCCGGATCCGCTCTGTCACCGCGACGAAGAAGATCACCAAGGCGATGGAGATGATCTCCGCGGCGCGCATCGGCAAGGCGCAGCGCGCGGTGGCGGCCTCCGCTCCGTACGCCGATGAGCTCACCCGGGCGGTGACGGCGGTGGCCACCCGGTCCAACGCCAAGCACCCGCTCACCACCGAGAACCCGAACGCCACCCGCGCGGCGGTCCTGCTGATCACGGCGGACCGCGGCCTGGCCGGCGGTTACTCGTCCAACGCCATCAAGGCCTCGCTGACGCTCTCCGAGCGCCTGCGCGGCGAGGGCAAGGACGTCGTGACCTACGTCGTCGGTCGGAAGGGTCTGTCGTACTACACCTTCCGCAACCTGGCGGTGGGGAACTCGTGGACGGGCTTCTCGGACAAGCCGACCTACGGCGACGCGAAGATGGTGGCGGCCGAGCTGATCGAGGCCTTCACGGCCGAGACCGGCGGCGTGGACGAACTCCACGTGGTCTCGACCGAGTTCGTGTCCATGCTGACGCAGGACGCGGTCGCGGCGCGGCTGCTGCCGCTGAAGCTGGACGAGGTCCAGCTCAGCGACCAGTCGCCGGCCAAGTCGGAGATCTTCCCGCTGTACGACTTCGAACCGTCGGCGGAGGGCGTGCTCGACGCGCTGCTGCCGCGGTACGTCGAGAGCCGGATCTACAACGCGCTGCTGCAGTCGGCCGCTTCCGAGCACGCCGCCCGCCGCCGCGCGATGAAGAGCGCGACGGACAATGCCGGCGAGCTCATCAAGTCGCTCACGCGGCTTGCCAACTCGGCCCGTCAGGCCGAGATCACCCAGGAAATCAGCGAGATCGTCGGCGGCGCCAACGCCCTCGCCGACGCTAGCCGCGGGAGCGAATGAGAATGACCACCACTGTTGAGCCGACCACGGCGACGGGCCGCGTCGCGCGGGTCATCGGCCCGGTCGTCGACGTGGAGTTCCCCGTCGACGCGATTCCGGAGATGTACAACGCCCTGCACGTCGAGGTGGACAACCCCGACGGCACGGGCAAGAAGACCCTCACCCTCGAGGTCGCCCAGCACCTCGGCGACGGCCTGGTCCGCGGCATCTCGATGCAGCCGACCGACGGCCTGGTCCGCGGTTCGCAGGTCACCGACACCGGTGCCGCGATCTCCGTGCCGGTTGGCCAGATCACCAAGGGCAAGGTGTTCAACGCCCTCGGTGACGTGCTGAACGTCGACAAGGCGGAGTTCGACAAGCAGGTCGAGGTCCGCTGGCCGATCCACCGCAAGGCGCCCGCCTTCAAGGACCTCGAGTCCAAGACCGAGATGTTCGAGACCGGCATCAAGGTCATCGACCTGCTCACCCCGTACGTCACGGGTGGCAAGATCGGTCTGTTCGGTGGTGCCGGTGTCGGCAAGACCGTTCTGATCCAGGAGATGATCTACCGCGTCGCCGAGAACTTCGGTGGTGTGTCGGTGTTCGCCGGCGTCGGCGAGCGCACCCGTGAGGGCAACGACCTCATCGACGAGATGGTCGACTCGGGCGTTCTGGACAAGACCGCGCTGGTCTTCGGCCAGATGGACGAGCCGCCGGGCACCCGTCTGCGCGTCGCGCTCTCCGCGCTGACCATGGCGGAGTACTTCCGTGACGTCGAGAAGCAGGACGTGCTCCTCTTCATCGACAACATCTTCCGGTTCACCCAGGCCGGTTCCGAGGTGTCGACCCTGCTCGGCCGCATGCCCTCCGCGGTGGGCTACCAGCCGAACCTGGCCGACGAGATGGGCCTCCTCCAGGAGCGCATCACCTCGACCCGCGGTCACTCGATCACCTCGATGCAGGCGATCTACGTCCCCGCGGACGACCTGACCGACCCGGCCCCGGCCACCACCTTCGCCCACCTGGACGCGACCACCGTTCTGTCGCGCCCGATCTCGGAGAAGGGCATCTACCCGGCCGTCGACCCGCTGGACTCCACGTCCCGCATCCTCGACCCGCGGTACATCGCGCAGAACCACTACGAGACGGCCATCCGCGTCAAGGGGATCCTGCAGAAGTACAAGGACCTCCAGGACATCATCGCCATCCTCGGTATGGACGAGCTGTCCGAAGAGGACAAGATCACGGTGCACCGCGCCCGTCGCATCGAGCGCTTCCTCTCGCAGAACACCTACGTGGCGAAGCAGTTCACCGGTGTCGAGGGCTCGACCGTGCCGCTGTCGGAGACCATCGAGGCCTTCAACTCGATCGCCGACGGCAAGTACGACTCCGTCCCGGAGCAGGCCTTCTTCATGTGCGGTGGCATCGAGGACCTCGAGAAGAACGCCGCCGAGCTGGCGAAGAAGTAGTCGCGGCCGGTAGCAGCTGAGTGACCGTGAGGGGTGGCCCCCGAGCCTGGGGACCACCCCTCGCGGCACATCGGCTGTGATTCCGGTCAAATCCGTGCCGCCGGTTTCATGCCGGGGGCGCGGGGCCGTTATTCTTACCGAAACTCCCGAGTAATCGGGGGTTGCATGAGCCTAGGAGCCCACGTTGGCTGAGCTGCACGTCGAGCTGGTCGCAGCCGACCGCAAGGTGTGGTCCGGTGCGGCCACCATCGTCGTCGCCCGTACGGCCTCCGGTGACACCGGCATCATGCCGGGCCACACCCCGGTGCTGAGCGTGCTGGAGACCGGTCCGGTCACCATCCGCACGGTGGACGGCGGCACCGTCATCGCCGCGGTGCACGGCGGCTTCATCTCCTTCGCCGACAACAAGCTGTCTCTGCTCGCGGAGATCGCCGAGCTGGCGGACGAGATCGATGTCGCGCGTGCCGAGCGCGCGCTGGAGGCGGCCAAGTCCGACCTGGACGCGCACGCCGAGCGTCGCGCCGAGGTCCGGCTGTTCGCGGCGCGCGGCCTCAAGGCCCACGCCTGAGTGTGCCGGACCCCGACTTCGCGGGGTCGACCGACGGTCCCGGGGACGCCTGAGCGTGACCCCGGGACTGTCGTCGTAGTTGGTAGGTCAGCGTGGTCGTCCGGGACGGCCGCAAAACGGGGAACGCGGGTAGCGAGGAGGTAGGTGAGCATGGTCCTCGCGCTTGTGGTGTGTGCGGCGGTCGTGGCGCTGGGAGTGATCGGCCTGATGGCCTTCGCCGTACGCCGCCGCCTGATCCAGCGGGTCGGCGGCACGTTCGACTGCAGTTACCGGCTCAAAATGCCCGCCGACGCCTCGACGCAGCCCGACCTCGACGAGAACGGCAAACCCACCTCAGCCCCGGTCCCCCCGACCGACGGCAAGGGGTGGGTTTTCGGTATCGGGCGGTACAGCGGCGACTCGATCGAGTGGTTCCGGGTCTTCTCGTACGCCCCGCGGCCGCGCAAGGTCCTGCCCCGCCGGGAGATCGAGGTCCTGGGCCGGCGCTACCCGGAGGGCCAGGAGGAGCTGGCGCTGCTCTCCGGCTCGGTGGTGCTGCGCTGCCTGCACAACGGGGCGCCGCTGGAGCTGGCGATGAGCGAGGACGCGCTCACCGGCTTCCTGGCCTGGCTGGAGGCGGCCCCGCCCGGGCAAAGGGTCAACGTCGCCTGACCTCCCCGGCTAGGCTGGCCGCATGGTCAATCTGACGCGCATCTACACCCGTACCGGGGACGACGGCAGCACCGCGCTCGGCGACATGAGCCGGACCACCAAGACCGACCCGCGGCTGATGGCGTACGCCGACGCCAACGAGGCGAACGCGGCGATCGGGGTGGCCCTCGCGGTCGGCGCACTGCCGGAGGACGTCGCGGCCGTGCTCGTCAGGGTCCAGAACGACCTGTTCGACGTCGGCGCCGACCTCTCCACGCCCGTGGTCGAGGACCCGAAGTACCCGCCGCTGCGGGTGCTCCAGTCCTACGTGGACCGGCTGGAGGGGGACTGCGACCACTACCTGGAGCAGGTGGAGAAGCTGCGCAGCTTCATCCTCCCCGGCGGCACGCCCGGCGCGGCCCACCTGCACCTGGCCTGCACGGTGGTGCGGCGGGCCGAGCGCTCGACCTGGGCGGCGATCGACGCGTACGGGGACTCCGTCAACCCGCTGACCGCGAAGTACCTCAACCGGCTGTCCGACCTGCTGTTCATCCTGGCCCGGGTGGCCAACAAGGAGCGCGGCGACGTGCTCTGGGTGCCGGGGGAGAACCGCTAGGGCCCGTCGTCGACGGACCCTACGAGGCGTCCTGGGACACCTTCTCCGGGGCGGGTTGCTCGACCACCCGGCCGTCCACCACGGTGACGCCCGCCGGCGGCTCCTTGGGCCAGCGCGAGAAGCAGCCGGCCACGATCACGTTGACCACGGCCGCGATGCCCAGCCTCCAGTACCACTGGGCGAAGGTGCCGAAGTGGGCGGAGCCGGCCGACAGCGGGACGAGCAGGCTGATCAGCGCCAGGGTGATCACGGCGGAGACGACCGTCCGCTTGGCGATCTGCCACTCGTACGCCGTCCGCTCCGGGCCGTACTTGGGGGAGGGCAGCGGCTTGGGGCCGCCGGCGAAGCGGTGCAGGAAGTGCCGGTCGGCCCAGGCGACCAGCGAGGGCCCGTAGCCGACCGAGAAGCCGGCGTAGCTCGCGGCCAGGGCGTGCATCCAGCTCGCCTGCGCGCCGCCGCGCAGGTTCAGCACGGTGAGGGCGTACAGGGCGAGGTCCACCACCGGCAGGCCGATCAGCAGCACGGTGCTGGCGCGGCGCCACCGCAGCAGGTAGCGGGCGGAGAGGGCGAGGCCGAGCACGATCCACCAGGAGATCTCGGCCGCGACGATGAGGGTGACGATCACTTCTGCTCCCGGTCGTTTTCGGCGGTGCCCCCAGCCTCGTGCGCGGGCGCGGTGCTGTCGTCGTCGCCCGGTGCCGTCCTGGCCTGCACCTTTCGATGTAGTGGGCTCCTCCGCGGATCGGAGCCGGGCGGGTGGCCGGGGATGGTGAGATGGGGGCGTGCTCGTACCGTCCCTCCCCCCGCGGCAACTGGACCGGCTGATCGCCCTGTGCGGGGTGCTCGGCGGTGCGGTGCTGATCGTCTTCAAGGTGTACGACCGGGCGGACCGGGTGCCGCTGTGGGCCGTGGTGGCGCCGCTGCTGGTGACGGCGGGGCTGGAGCTGGTCCGGCGCACCCGGCCGGTGCTGGCGGTGTCGCTGGGCGGGCTGGCCTTCGCGGGGAGCATCTTCGCCGGCAGCCTGCTGGCGACGACGATCATGTACACCGACCTGCTGTACGCGGCGGTGCTCTACGGCACCAGCCGGATGTCGCGGGTGCTGCACCTGAGCGGCGGCGCGACCGTGCTGGTGCTGTCCAGCCTGGCCTGGTACGTGGCCGGGACCTCGGCCGGGCTGCTGATCGTGGTGGTCAGCTCGCTGGTGTTCCTGGCGCCGGTGTGGACCGGGGACCTGGTGCGCAAGCACCGGGAGCAGGCGGAGAGCGAGCGGCTGCGGGCCGAACAGACCGCGCTGCTCTCGGAGATGGACCGGCGCGAGGCGGTCGTCGCCGAACGGTCCCGGATGGCACGGGAGTTGCACGACGTGGTGGCCAACCACCTGTCGGCGATCGCGATCCACGCCACCGGCGCGCAGTCGGCCGCCCGGCGGCGGAGCCTGCCCGAGGGCGATCCGCTGGTCGAGGTGCTGGCGGTGATCCGGGAGAACAGCGTCCAGGGATTGGCCGAAATGCGTCGCATGATCGGACTGCTTCGGGACAGCGGCGGGGGAGAGGCCGACGAGTCGTACGCGGCCCCCGACCTCGCCGCGGTGGACGCCCTGCTGGAGAAGGCCCGGGCCGCCGGGCAGGGCGTCGGACTGGACTTCGAGCTGACCGAGGACGGCGAGCGCGGTGACCTCCCGGTGCCGGTCGGGCTGGCCGCCTACCGGATCGTGCAGGAGTCGCTGACCAACGCGCTCAAGCACGCCGGGCCCGGACTGGTCGCGCTGCGGCTGGAGTTCGGCCCGGACGCGCTGCGGATCGCGGTCGACAGCCCGTTCCGCGGCGAACCGGGCCGTGAACTGCCCGGCGCCCGGGCCGGGCTGGTGGGGATGTCGGAGCGGGCCGCGCTGCTCGGTGGCAGCTTCGAGGC
Organism: Kitasatospora sp. NPDC028055; assembly: GCF_040637885.1. Lineage (NCBI taxonomy): Bacteria > Bacillati > Actinomycetota > Actinomycetes > Kitasatosporales > Streptomycetaceae > Kitasatospora > Kitasatospora sp. NPDC028055. The sequence continues at coordinate 158,316 of NZ_JBEZXE010000012.1, forward strand.
CGGGCCGCGGGACGGGTACTGGAGGGTGCGCGCGGAGTTGCCGCGCCGCCGGGAGAGCGAGGGACGGGCATGACGATCCGGGTACTGGTGGCCGAGGACCAGGCGGCGGTGCGGGCGGCGCTGGTGATGATCCTGCGGGCGGAGCCCGGGTTCGAGGTGGTCGGGCAGGCCGCCGACGGGCAGGAGGCCGTCCGGCTGGCCCTGGAACTGCGGCCCGACGTGGTGCTGATGGACGTCCAGATGCCCCGGCTGGACGGCGTCTCGGCGACCCGTCAGGTGGTGGACGCCGGGGCGGCCCAGGTGCTGGTGCTGACCACCTTCGACCTGGACGAGTACGTCTACGGCGCACTGCGGGCCGGCGCCGCCGGCTTCCTGCTCAAGGACCTGGAGGCGGACACCCTGGTCGAGGGCATCCGCACGGTGGCGCGCGGGGACGGCATGCTGGCGCCCTCGGTGACCAGGCGGCTGATCGGCGCCTTCGCCCGTCCCGGGCGCCCGGTCGGACCGGAGGCCCGGACGGCGGTGGCGGGCCTGACCGGGCGGGAGCGGGAGGTGCTGGCCTGCGTCGGGGCGGGGATGTCCAACGGGGAGATCGCGCGCCGGCTGGAGATGGCGGAGGCGACCACCAAGACCCACGTCAGCCGGATCCTGGCGAAGCTGGGGCTGCGCAGCCGGGTGCAGGCGGCGATCCTCGCCCAGGACCTCGGTCTGACCATCTGACGACCATCCTGGTCGGGTGACCAGGTCGGTTGCAGATCACACTCCCGATTGCTATGGCACGGACGGTCTGGGCACTAGAGTCCCCGCCAGAGCAAAGCGGCTGCCGGTGGGTGATCCCTGCCCTGAGCCGCCTTCAGGGCCCGCCCGCAGGGCGGCGACGGCATCGGGAGACCCAGCCATGAGCAATGCGTCCAGCAAGCAGATCGCCGTGATCGGTGCCGGCCTGATGGGCGCCGGTATCGCCCAGGTGTCCGCGCAGGCCGGTCACCCGGTGGTGCTGCGGGACGTGACCGAGGAGGCGCTGCAGCGGGGCCTGGCCGGCATCCGCGCCTCGTACGAGAAGTTCGTCTCCAAGGGCAGGCTGAGCGCCGAGGACGCCGAGGCCGCGCTCGGCCGGATCACCACCACCACCGACCTGGGCGCCGTCGCCGAGGCCGACATCGTGGTCGAGGCCGTGTTCGAGAACCTGGACGTCAAGGAGGGCGTGTTCCGCGAGCTGGACAAGCTCGCCAAGGACGGCGCCGTCCTCGCCTCCAACACCTCCGCCATCCCGATCACCCGGATCGCGGCCGTTACCCAGCGGCCGGAGTCGGTCGTCGGCGTCCACTTCTTCTCGCCCGTCCCGATGATGAAGCTGGTCGAGCTGGTCCGCGGCTACAAGACCAGCGACGAGACGCTGGCCGCCGCCCGCGCCTACGCCGAGGGCGTCGGCAAGGACGTCGTGGTGGTCAACCGCGACGTGGCCGGCTTCATCACCACCCGCCTGATCACCGCGCTGGTCGTCGAGGCCGCCAAGCTGTACGAGTCGGGCGTGGCCACCGCCGAGGACATCGACACCGCCTGCCGCCTCGGCTTCGGCCACGCGATGGGCCCGCTGCAGACCGCCGACCTGACCGGCGTCGACATCCTGCTGCACGCCGCCCACAACATCTACACCGAGACCAAGGACGAGAAGTTCGCCGCCCCGGAGATCATGGCCCGCATGGTCACCGCCGGTGACCTCGGCCGCAAGAGCGGCCGGGGCTTCTACCCGTACGAGGGCAAGTGAGCCCGCGGGGCTGAACGCCCTGGTGGGCCGTGCGATCGGGGCATCGTACGGCCCGCCGTACCGGGGCGGGTGAGTTTCCTCACGCCGGGTGCCGCAGACGGGTGATTTGGGCGGTAATCGAGCGTAGGTGTGGAGAGTTCCTGCGTATATTCCCTCGGACGAGTGAAGTTGCTTCAGATCAGGGCGGAAAACAGCAACCTGCGGCGCTGCTCCACCGTCAGATGAGGGAACCCGGCACTCCGACCGGGGCCGGGCGCGAGCCGAGCCGACGCAGGCGTTCCGCCCGGGTTGTCCCACTCCGATCCAGCGGCCGTCCCGCCTCCCGGTCCGTGCCGGCCGGGGCCGGACCCGCCCCGCACCAGGCCACCCAGGCGAAGGAGGAGAGCATGCGCATCACCGGCGACCACACGGCGCTGGCCATCGAAGGCCGCCTCGACGTGCGCACCGCCGCCGACGCGCGGGCAAGGCTGCACCAGGCCGTGGACGGCGGCCTCGGCGACCTCGTGCTCGACCTCGGCCGGCTGGAGTTCTGGGACGCCACCGGCCTCGGCGTGATCATGGGCACCCACCGGCGGGCCGGCCGGATCGGCCGCCGGCTCGTGCTGCGGGCCGTCCCCGCCCAGCTCCAGCGGCTGCTGGTGGCCACCAAGTTGCACCGCATCCTCACCGTCGACGGCGGGATCCCCGAGGTCCAGGCCTCCTGACGCCCGTTCCGGGGGCGTACGGAGCGGCTCGCGGAACGTTCCGCACGCCTGTTCACGCGCCCTCGGGCCGCCCGCCGCGACCGGGCCGGGCCCGACCGGCCCCGCCGGCCTTCACCTTCCCCGCACCGGACCGCACTGCACGGCCGGGCCCGGATGTGCAAGAGTCTGCCCGTCAGACGACGGCCGCCCGGGGCCGGCTGCCCACAGCCCGCCCGCGGCCGCGACCGAGACGTGTGCCGGCCGGCGCGGGGCGCCGGCGGCCGAACACGATGCGGAGCAGAACGTGGCACAGCCATCCGGGGAGTTCCGGCAGGAGGCCGCCCGCACCCGCGGCGGCGAACTGGTCTCCGGCGCCCTGCTGGTCGGCGTCGGCGCCCCGGACGGCTCCGAGGCCCGGCCCTGTCCGGAGGAGTGGCGGCCCCGCCCGCGCCGGATCGAACGCAGCGAGCCCGCCCGCGGCCCGGTCGGCGGCGTCGGCCGGGCGGTCGGCCCGCTCGCCCTCGGCGCCGGCCCCACCGACCTGCCGCTGCTCGACCGCGAGGCCGACATCGCCGAACTCCTCGGCCTGCTAGCCGAGGGCCGCTCGATACGCCTGGTCGGCCAGGCCGGCTCGGGCCGCAGCACCCTGCTGTCCGCCGTCGCCGAGGCCGCCGCCGACCTCGCCCCCGGCGGCGTCGTCCAGCTCTGCGGCCACCGCCGCACCGCCGCCGACCTGCTCCAGGACCTCTTCGCGGCCACCCACCACGCCCCCGGCTACCGCCCCGACCCGGCCCGGCTGGCCGCCCACCTCGCCGGGGTCGCCGCGGTCGTCGTGATCGACGAGGCCGAGCCCGCCGGCGACGAGCTGGAGCAGCTGCTCGCCGCCGCCCCCGGCTGCGCCTTCCTGATCTCGGTCGCCCCCGGCTGCCCGCCGCTGCCCGCCGACTCCCGGCTGCGCGACCACCTCGTCCCCGGCCTCTCCCGGCCCGCCTGCCTGGCCCTCACCGCCCGGCTCGCCGGACGGCCGCTGGACGCCGCCGAGAAGGCCTGGGCGGTCGACCTCTGGTTCGAGTCCGAGGGGCTGCCGCTGCGCTTCGTCCAGGCCGCCGCGCTGCTGCGGCAGCGGGACGTCGCGGTGGACGCGCTGGTCGCCGCCGAGGAGGACCGGCTGGACGTCTTCGGCGCGGTCGACGAGCCCGCCCACGACCCCGACCCGGCGATCCGGGAGAACGCGCTGCGGCGCACCGTGCCGCTGCCCTCGGTCGCCGAGACCGCCTCGCCCGCCGTCCGGCTCGCCGAGGGGCTCGGTGAGTCCGCGCAGGCCGTGCTGCGGCTGGCCGTCGCGCTCGGCGGCGAATGCCCCACCGCGCCGCACCTGCCCGCGCTGATCGACGTCGGCCAGGGCGAGAGCGCGCTGGCCGAACTCGCCGACGCCGGGCTCGCGGTGTCCATCGGCGGGCACCACCGGCTGACCGCCGGGGCGCTCGAACTGCTCGCCCCGCACTGGCCGGCCCGCGGCTGCGTGGACGGCGCCGCCCAGCACTTCGCCTGGTGGGTCGGGCACAGCTCGGTGTCGCTGGCGCAGATCGCCGCCGAGGCCGAGGTCCTGATCGGCGTGCTGCTCGCGGACCGTACGGCCGGGCGGCACGAGGCGGTCGTCCGCCTGGCCAGGGCGGCCGCCCCCGCCCTGGCGCTGGCGCTGCGCTGGGGCGCCTGGGAGCGGGTCCTCCAGCTCGGCCTGGAGGCGGCCCGGCGGACCGGATCGACGGTCGACCAGGCCTGGTTCCACCACGAGGCGGGCGTGCTCGCGATCTGCCTCCAGCAGCCCTCCCGGGCGATCGCCGAACTGGAGACCGCCCTCACCCTGCGGGCCACCGCGGGGGAGCCGCGCGGGGTCGCCACTGCGGGCCGGATGCTCGACCTGCTGCGTGCCGACGGCCGTCAGCTGCCGGCCGCCGCGACCGCCGCGGCGGCGTCGGGCCGCGGGCCGGTGATCCGGAAGATCGCCGCCCGGGTGCCGGCCGGCCTCAAGGCCAGGGCCGGGCGGCGGCGCAAGGTGGTGGTGGCCTCCGCGGCCCTGCTCACCTTCGGGGTGCTCGGTACGGCGGTGGCGATGAGCCTCACCGGGCCCGAGGAGCACAAGGCGAAGGACCCGCACGGTCAGCTGGACCAGGTCGGCGACACCGGCAACGCGCCGATGCCGGTGCCCTCCGCCGACGCCTCCCAGGGCACGGCCGGGGCGGGCGGCACCGAGCCGGGCGGCCCGGCGACGGGGGCCGGTGCGGAGCCCTCGGCGAGCGGGAGCGCCTCGCACTCGCCGAGCGCCACGCCGTCGAAGCGGCCGAGCTCCTCGCCGGGGGCCACCGGCTCGGCGGCCCCGCAGCAGTCGCAGCAGCCCGTCCCGGGGCAGCCGCAGCCGTCGGAGCAGCCGCCGGGGCCGAAGCCCGGCGGGTCGGGCGGGGGCGGCAACGGCGGGGGAGGCGGCGGTCAGACCGGTGGCGGCAGCGGTGGCGGGACCGGCAACTCGCCGTCGCCGAGCCCGTCCGCGACGACGGCCAAGCCGAGCCCGACGTCGACCGCGTCCGCCAGTCCGACCGGTCAGCCCAGCCCGACGTCGAGCACGTCCGGCTGACCGGTCAGAACAGCTTGAGCTTGTCGTCGTCGATGCCGCGCAGCTCGTCGTAGTCCAGCACCACGCAGCCGATGCCCCGGTCGGTGGCCAGGACGCGGGCCTGGGGCTTGATCTCCTGCGCGGCGAAGACGCCCTTGACCGGGGCCAACAGCGGGTCCCGGTTGAGGAGTTCGAGGTAGCGGGTGAGCTGCTCGACGCCGTCGATCTCGCCACGGCGCTTGATCTCCACGGCCACCGTGGCGCCGTCGGAGTCGCGGCAGAGGATGTCGACCGGGCCGATCGCGGTCGGGTACTCGCGGCGGATCAGCGACCAGCCGGTGCCGAGCACCTCCATCCGGTCCGCGAGCAGCTCCTGGAGGTGCGCCTCGACGCCGTCCTTGATCAGGCCCGGGTCCACCCCGAGTTCGTGGGAGGAGTCGTGCAGCACCTCCTCCAGCGTGATGATGAGCTTCTCGCCGGCCTTGTTCTCCACCGTCCAGACCCCGTCGGCCTCCTTGAGGACGCACGGCGGGGACATCCAGTTGAGCGGCTTGTAGGCGCGGTCGTCGGCGTGGATGCTGACGCTGCCGTCGGCCTTGACCAGGATCAGCCTGGTGGCGGAGGGCAGATGGGCGGAGAGCCGACCGGCATAGTCGACTGAGCAGCGGGCAATTACGAGACGCACGGTCGACCACGCTAGCCCACCGGGGCCAGTTGATGCGATTCCGAGACGACCGGGTGAAGAAAGCGCGAACCCCGCGAACATGGAGGTTCGGCGGACCCGACGCCGCTCGCCGCGCTCTGGCGTACGCCCCCCTGGGGTCGCTACGGTGTGTGACGCTACGGATGCGGGGTCGCTGTCAACGGGGATGGAGACTTCAGATGAACGATCCGACGGGATCAGGCCAATCTGGTGCACCACGGCGTATTTCCGGAGCAATCCGTAGGAACGACCGGCCTGCTCCGCCGTTGACTGCCACGCTGTTCTGACGCGGTCGGTGTTCAGGACGTCACGTCCCGTGGCGCCGCCGCCTTCGCAACAGGTGCCGGAAACCCCCCGTTCGACGGTGTTCCGGACACCGCCTGCGATTTCGCCCACCCTCCCTGTGAGCTTGGACTACGCACGACCACCCGGGCGCCGCGCGGGTGGACCGCGAGAGGAGAATCCATGTCGCTCGACGTCTCACCGGCCCTGCTGGAAAAGGCCGAGCGGGGCGAGGTCGACGAGCGGGAATTCGTCGACTGCGTCCGCGTCTCGCTGCCGTACGCCTGGGACCTGATCAGCTCGCTGGTCGCGCAGGCCAAGGTCGACGGTACCGACTTCGCCGACAACCAGGTGCCGCCGCCCAGCGAGCAGGCCCGTGGCCAGCTGCTGCGCGCCCTGGCCAGCGATGCCATCCGGGGCGCCCTGCAGCGCCACTTCGGCGTCCGGCTGGCCTTCCAGAACTGTCACCGGGTGGCGGTGTTCGTGCCGTCGGAGGCCAACGAGGCGCGGTACGACCGCTTCACCTCCGTCCGGGAGCAGCTGCTCAACCAGTCCGAGGAGCTGCGGGACTGCTGATCCGGCCGGAGCCGGCCGTCCCGTCCCCCGGTGCGGGGGGAGGGGCGGCGGTCCGGGTCCGGGGGTCAGCCCAGCTGCGGCAGCACCTCGGAGCCGAGCCGGGCGATGTTGTGCAGGGTCGCCTCGCGGTCGCCGCTGCCCTCCGCGAGCAGGGCGAAGCGGCGGATCCCGGTGCGCTCGGCGGTGGCCAGCAGCCGGTCGGCGCACTGCTTGGGGGTGCCCACCGCGTGCAGGTCGCAGAGCAGTTCGGTGTACTGGTGCGGGTCGCGCATCTTGCGTTCGCGGCCGTCCACGGTGCGGTGGGCGCCGAGCCCGTACTCGAACCAGCCGGGCATCGCGTTCAGCAGGGTGGCCCGGGCCGCCGAGGTGCGGTCGTCCACCTGGGCCACGCCGGCCGCGACGTGCTGGCGGGTCACCCGGCGCAGTTGCTCCTCGCCCCGCCCGGCGGCCAGCCAGGCGGCGCGGTAGAGCTCCAGCATCCGCATCTTGTCGTCGTCGCCGGAGTGCATGCCGAGCAGCATCGGCAGGCCGCGCTCGGCGGCCAGCCGCACCCCGCCCGGGGAGGTGCAGGCGACCACCACGGGCGGGCCGGCCAGCGGCCGTCCGCTGCGGTCGCGTTCCTCGGCGAGGCCGTCGGCGTCCTGGCGCTGGCGGGGGAAGCGCACCGGGCCGGAGGGCTCGTCCAGGCCGAGCCAGCTGCCCAGGCCCGGTCGGCGCACCGACTCGGTGGCCCGCGGCACCACCGCGACCTCGGGGAAGGAGAACTGCGGTCCGTCCGCGCCGACCCGGGAGCCGCGCAGCCAGCGCAATAGCAGGTCCAGCCGCTCCGGGAAGCCGGTCTCGAAGGCCTCCACCCCGCTGCCGAACACGTCCAGGTCGATCCACGGCCCGCCGCGGCCCACCCCGAGCGTGAAGCGCCCGCCGGAGGTGAGGTGCAGCAGCGCGGCCTGCTCGCCGAGGGCCACCGGGTGGCTGGTGGAGAGCACGCTGACGGCGGTGCCGATGCCGATCCGGCGGGTGCGGCCGAGCAGCAGCGCGGCGAGCGTCGCGGCATCGGGGCAGACTCCGTACGGGACGAAGTGGTGCTCGGCCAGCCAGACGCTGTCCAGGCCCGCGCGTTCCGCCTCGACGGTGGCCCGGACGGTGCGCTCCAGCACCTCGCCGTGGCTCTGCCCGGGGAACTGCGCGGACAGCAGGAACGCGCCGACCCGTACCGGGGCGGTGTCCGGCGGCAGCGCGCCGGTGCGCTGGGCGGCGGTCAGCGGTTCGCCGGTGACGGCCAGCGGCGGTACGGAGGTGAGCGCCGGGCCCGGGGCGGGCGGGCGCACGCCGACCGGGCGGCGGGTCTCGGCGCGCGGGCTGGTCTTGGTCATCCTGGGGGCCTCCTCGGGTGCACGCAGGGTCTGCGGGCCCCGCCTGTCCACTCGTGGGTATCCGATGTCATGTGCCAATGGCACGCGGAACCCCCGATTTCCCCGATGATCGGGTGGATCTCGGCAAAAACCCCGGACGGGCCGGCCGAAGCCGTGATAGAGGCCGATAAAAGGGTTTGACACCCTTAGGCTGGAGCGACTTCGAGCCCCCGGAAGAGAGGCAGACCGCCGTGCCCCGCCGCAACCGGATCAAGAGCGCCGCCGACCGCGAGAACGCCGAACCGGCCGCCGCCCCGCTCGGCGGTTCGCTGCGCCGCACCGAGAACTACCAGGGCGACGACTGGGTGGTGCAGACGGTCGCCGGGACCTCAGGGCGGTTCTACCGCTGCCCGGGCTGCGACCAGGAGATCCCGCCCGGGGTGGGCCACGTGGTGGCCTGGCCGATGCACGGCGCCGGGGTGGACGACCGGCGGCACTGGCACCGGGCGTGCTGGGGAGCGCGGGAGCGCCGGGCCTCCAACCTGCTCCGGGGCCGCGGCGCTCCGCGCTACTGAGTCCGCCGAGCCGTCACGCGTCCCGGTTCTTGAGCACCAGTGCGCCGCCGACCAGCGCGGCCGCGGTCCAGGCCAGGCAGATCGTGAAGCCCGCCCACGGCCCGTACGGCTGGCCGTTCTGCTCGTACACCAGCAGCATCCGCGAGCCGGCGTAGTCGGGGAAGTAGTGGGCCAGGGTCTTGACCTTCGGCACCGCCGAGAGGATCGGCGAGAGCAGGAAGAAGAACGGCACCAGCACGCCCAGGGCGAGGGTCTGGTTGTGCAGCATGGCGGTGACGCCGGCCGAGAACAGGCAGAGCATCGTCAGGTAGAGCGCGGCGCCGAGCACCGCGCGCAGCACGTTCGGTTCGCCCAGGGTGGTGGAGTGCGAGCCGAGCAGCGCCTGGCCGACGAAGAAGGTGACGAAGGCGGTCACCAGCGAGACCGCCAGGGCCAGCCCGCCGAGCACCAGTGCCTTCCCGGCCAGCAGGGTGCCGCGCTGGGGGACGGCGGCCAGGGTGACCCGGATCATGCCGCTGCTGTACTCGTTGCCGATCGCCAGCACCCCGAAGACGATGATGGCCAGCTCGCCGAGCATGATGCCGGAGAACGCCGTGCCGGTGGCGTCGAACGGGGTCACCTCGTGGCGTCTGAACTCGGTGAAGTTGTTGTTGGTGAGCAGGGACAGCAGCGCGCCGATGCCGACGGTGACCACGAAGGCCAGCGCGAGGGTCCAGACGGTGGAGCGGACGCTGCGGATCTTCGTCCACTCGGAGCGCAGGATCGCCGGGAAGGACGTCATCTCAGTTCTCCTCCTGCCGCGCCGCCGCGGTCGGCCGGGCGCCGTCCGCCTTCCAGCCCGCGCCCCACTCGCCGGGTGCGCCGGCGGCGTCCCGGCCGGGGCCGTCGCCCGCGTGGTACTCCACCGAGTCCGCCGTCATCTGCATGAACGCCTCCTCCAACGAGGCCTGCTGGGGGCTGAGTTCGTGCAGCACCACGCCGTGCGCGGCGACCAGTTCGCCGAGCCGGGCGATGTCGCCGTCGACCACCTCGTACGAGCCGTCGGGGCCTGGTTCGTACCGCAGGCCGGCGCCGGCCAGCACGTCGAGCAGGCGCTCGGGCTGCGGGGTGCGCAGCCGGACGGCGGAGCGGGAGTTGCGCCGGATGAACTCCGGCATCGCCAGGTCGGCGAGCAGCCGGCCCTTGCCGATGACCACCAGGTGGTCGGCGGTGACGGCCATCTCGCTCATCAGGTGGGAGGAGACGAAGACGGTCCGGCCCTCGCCGGCCAGGCGCTTCATCAGGTTGCGGATCCAGAGGATGCCCTCCGGGTCGAGGCCGTTGACCGGTTCGTCGAACATGACGATCTCCGGGTCGCCGAGCAGGGCGGAGGCGATGCCCAGGCGCTGGCCCATGCCGAGCGAGAAGCCGCGGGCGCGCTTGCGGGCGACCGGGGTGAGGCCGACCAGGGCGAGTACCTCGTCCACCCGTCCGACCGGGATCCGGTTGCTCTGGGCGAGCCAGAGCAGGTGGTCGCGGGCGGTGCGGCCGGGGTGGACGGCCTTGGCCTCCAGCAGGGCGCCGATGTACTTGAGCGGCTCGCTGAGCTGCCCGTAGCGCTTGCCGTCGATGGTGACCCGGCCGCTGGTGGGGCGGTCCAGGTCGAGGATCATGCGCATGGTGGTGGACTTGCCCGCGCCGTTGGGCCCGAGGAAGCCGGTGACCACTCCCTGGGGGACCGAGAAGCTGAGCCGGTCCACCGCGAGCGTCTTGCCGTAACGTTTCGTCAGGTCGTGCAACTCGATCATTGGCGCTCCCTTGCTCTCTGGCAGGCTAGGACAAAGCGGATATCGCGGCCCGCTGAGTGGGCCCGTCGGGCGCGCCGCAATACGGTGGCTGCATGAGCCAGCTCCCCTCCGCAGTGTCCGTCCGCGAGAGCGGTACCGGAACACCCCTCGTGCTGCTGCACGCCTTCCCGTTGAACGCCTCGATGTGGTCCGCCCAGCTGGACGCGCTGCCCGGACTGACCGGGGACGAGGTCCGGGTGCTCGCCCCCGACCAGCGGGGCTTCGGCGGGACCGAGCTGGGCACCGACGAACCCTCGCTGGACCTCGTCGCCGACGACCTGGCGCTGCTGCTGGACGCGGCCGGGATCGACCGCGCGGTGGTCGGCGGACTCTCCATGGGCGGCTACGTGGCGCTCGCCTTCGCCCGCCGCCACCCGGACCGGCTGTCCGGCCTGCTGCTGGCCAACACCCGCGCCACCGCGGACCCGGACGCCGTGCGGGCCAACCGGGAGCGGATCGCCGCCGCCGTGACCGCCCGGGGCAGCGTCCAGCTGCTGCTGGACGAGCAGGTCGCGGCCGGGCAGCTGGGCCCCGACTCCCAGCACCTGGTGGAGCGGGTGCAGGCGATGGTGGCCGCCGCGCCGCCCGCCTCCGTCGCGTGGGCCCAGCGGGCCATGGCGGCCCGTCCGGACTCCCTGGAGGTGCTGGCCGGGCTCCGGGTGCCGGTGGCGTTCCTCGCGGGCGCCCAGGACGCCCTGGTGGCGCCCGAGGAGGCCGAACTGATGCACCGGGCCCGCCCGGACGACGAGCTGACCGTCGTCCCCGGCGTGGGCCACCTGAGCGCCATGGAGTCCCCGGGCGCGTTCGACGCCGCCGTCCGCCGGCTGCTCGCCCGGGTGGCCGCCGGATGAGCCCGGACGCGGCGGGCTGGGACTTCTCCGCGCTGGAGGTCACCGGCCGGATGCCGGTGACCAACCGCGGCGAGGGGCTGGTGGAGCTGACCCTGGAGCCGCTGGGCGAGGACTACTGGATGCGCCCCGGCGAGACCTTCATCGTCACCTCGTACGGCGACTACGGCTCCGGGCACCCCTTCGAGGTGCAGTACTGGCCGGACTCGGTGTCGGTCTGGTGCACCTCCTGGTACGGCACCGTGTCGGACGACGAGGGGAACCAGCTCAGCAGCGGGCACCAGCGGCCCGACGGGGCGTACCCCCGGTAATTGCCCCCGAGGTGATGACGGGTGGTCGTACGACAGGCCCTCACCCGGGCGGGTGAGGGCCTGTCGTACGACCGCGTCAGCGGCTGCGTCAGCGCGACTGCTGGGCGGGCACGCCCATGGTGTCGTCGTTCGGCAGCGAGGCGGCGGCCACGGCCGCGCCGGTCAGCGTCGCCAGCATCTCGCGGACGTTGGTCAGCTGGGCGTTGATGCTGTCGCGACGGTTGGTCAGCGCCGCCAGCTCGCGCTCGGACTCGCTGCGGATGCGGTCCGCCTTGGCGTTGGCGTCCGCCACGATGTCCTCGGACTGGCGCTGGGCCGTCTCGACGGTCTGGCGGGCCCGGCGCTCGGCGTCGGTGCGCAGCTTCTCGGCCTCCAGGCGCAGCTGCTCGGCCCGGTGCTCGATCTCGGCCAGGCGCTTCTCGGCCTTGGCCTGACGGGCGGCCAGGTCGCGCTCGGACTGCTCGCGGCGCTTGGCCAGGTTCGTCTCGAACTCCAGGGCGGCCTGGGCGGCCTTGGTGCGGGTCTCCTCGAAGAGGGCGTCCGCCTCCTCGCGCTTGTTCTGGGCGTCCTTGTTGGCCTCGGCGCGCAGCTGGGCGGAGTCGCTCTTCGCCTTGTCGACGATCCGCAGCCCCTCGTCCTCCGCCTTGGCCTTGCGGTCCTTGGCGTAGTTCTCGGCCTCGGTGCGGACCTGCTGGGCGGCGGCCTCGGCCAGCTCGCGGTGCTGCTCGGAGGCGCGGTGCGCCTCGTCGCGCAGGTCCTTGGCCTCCTCCTCGGCGAGCCGCAGGATCTTCTCGACCCGGGCGCCGAGGCCGGCGTAGGAGGGCTCCTGCTCGGCGACCGCCGCCTGGGCGGTCTGGGTTTCGAGGTGGAGCTCCTCGATGCGCTTCTCCAGTGCGCTGATCCGGGTCAGGGCACTGTCACGGTCGGCCACCAGCTTGGTGATCCGCTCGTCGACCTGGGCGCGCTCGTACCCACGGCGTACCAGGTCGAAGCCGTGAGGGGAGTGACTGTCGCTCATGGGACTCTGGGCTTCCTGTCGTCAAACCGCTGAGGTGGTTGAGGGAATCCTGACACGGTACCGGAGTGTCGACGGCGAAATGCCGTTGTCTCACGGACAATGACCGCCAATGTCCGCTCAATCGGGTGGTGCGTTCTTGGAACGATTGCCACCCGACCGGGGGGAGCCAACTCCGGCACCGGCCTTGGCGCCCCCGTCCTTCTTGGTGTTGCTTCCCCCGTTGACCTGGGCGACCGGTGTCGGTGCCTCGAACGCCTCCAGCGCCGAGAGCACGTCCTGGACCCTGGAGATCTCGGTGTTGATGTCCTTGCGGCGGCGCACCAGTTCGTCCAGCTCGCGCCGGCCCTCCTCGGTGACCCGCTCGGCCTCGGCCTTCGCCTCGGCGATCAGTCGCTCGGCCTCCGCCTTCGCCAGCTCGATCTGCTCGTCCGCGGTGCGGTCGGCGTCGCGCAGCCGCTTCTCCGCCTCGGCGGCCGCGCCGTCGAGGCGCTCCTCGGCCTCCGCCTCGGCCGCGCGCAGCTTCGCCTCGGACTTCGCGATCAGCGACTCGGCCCGCTCGGTGGAGTTGGCGAGCTTGGTCTCCGCCTCCTTGAGCAGCCCCTCGGCCTTGCGGACGGCGGACAGCCGGACCTTGCTGGCCTCCGCGGACGCCTCCGAGGTGAGCTCGGACGCCCGCTCCTCGGCGGCCGCGACCAGGGCGGCGGCGCGGTCCTCGGCCTCGGCGACGGTGGCCACCGCCTGCTCCTCGGCCTCGGTGAGCTGTTCCTGGGCGGCCGTCACCAGCGCGTCCACCCGCTCGCCGGCCGACTTCATGGCCGCCGCGTTCTCCTTGCGGGCCCGCTCGTGCAGCGCCTCCACCTCGGCGTCGGTGCGCTCGCGCAGCTCCTCGGCGCGCTCGCGGATCGCGGTGGCGTCCCGGCGGGCCTCGGCGAGCAGCGTGTCGGCGTCGGCGCGGCCCTTCTCGACCTCGACCTGACCGGCCGCCTCGCCGGCCGCGACCAGCCGGTCGGCCTCCTTGCGGGCGGCGGCGACCATCGCGTCCGCCTGCTCCTCGGCGGCGGCGGTGGTGGCCAGCGCGGTGGTCTGGGCGTCCTCGCCGAGCGACTCGGCGTCGGCGAAGGCCTTCTCCAGCACGGACTTGGCGCGGTCCCGGGTGGCCTTGTCGAACTGCTCGGCGGCCTCCCGGGTCTGCGCGTCGTAGGCGTCGGCGCGGGCGTGGGTGGCGGCGTCGTACTCGTCGGCCAGGGTGCGGGTGGCCAGTGCGTACTCCTCGGCCTCGGCGCGCAGCCCGGCGGCCAGCTCCTCGGCCTCGGCGATCGTCCGCCGGGCCTGGGCGTCGGCGTCGGCGACCGTACGGGCGGCCTGCGCCTCGGCGTCCGCGCGCAGCTGCTCGGCGGCCTCCTGGGCGGCCCGCAGTTCGGCCTCGGCCTCGGCGCGCAGCTGCTCGTCGTAGGCCTGGGCCTCGGCCCGCTGCCGGCCGAGCTCGGCCTCGACGGCCTCGCGCTCGGCGGTGAGCTCCAGCTCGGTCTGCTCGCGCAGGGCGGTGGTCTCGGCCTCGGTCCGGGCGCGCAGCTCGGCCGTCTCGCGGTCGGCCAGCTCGCGCACCTCGGCGGCGTACCGGTCGGCGGCCTCGCGCTGCTCGGTGGTCTCCCGCTCGGCGAGCTCGCGCAGCTCGGTGGCGTCCTGCTCGGCCCGCTCGCGGGTGTCCGCGGCCTCCTGCTCGGCGGTGGCCCGCAGCGCGGCGATCTGCTCGGCGGCGGCCTCGTGCAGGCCGGCCACCGACTGGCGGACCTCGGCGGCCTCGTCCTCGGCGGCGGAGACCAGCTCGGCTCCCTCGGCCCGGGCGGCGGCCACCACGTCCTGGCCGTCGGCACGCGCCTGCTCCAGCTCGGCGGCGGCCTCGGCGCGGATGGCGTCGGCGGTGGCGCGGGCCTCGGACAGCTCCCGGCCGGCCTCGGCCCGGACCGTCTCGGCCTGCTCCTCGGCCAGCGCCAGCTCGGCGGCGGCCTTCTCGCGGGTGGCCTTGGCGTCCTGGGCGGCCTCGGCCCGGCGCTGCTCGGCGGCGGCGTCGGCCTGGGCCAGCAGCTCGTCGGCCTCGGCGCGGTGGTCGACGGCGTACTGCTCGACCTCGGTGCGCAGTTCGGCGGCGTGCTGTTCGGCTTCGGTGCGGACGCGGTCGGCGTAGGCCTCGGCGCTCTCGCGCTGCTGGGTGGTCTCCTGCTGGGCGAGGGCGCGCAGCTCGGCCGCGGCCCGTTCGGCCTCGGCGCGGTGTTCGGCGGCGTACTGCTCCGCCTCGGCGCGGTGGTCGACGGCGTACTGCTCGACCTCGGTGCGCAGTTCGGCGGCGTGCTGTTCGGCTTCGGTGCGGACGCGGTCGGCGTAGGCCT
>NZ_JBEZXE010000012.1:173352-179509 GCF_040637885.1 Kitasatospora sp. NPDC028055
CCTCGGCGCTCTCGCGCTGCTGGGTGGTCTCCTGCTGGGCGAGGGCGCGCAGCTCGGCCGCGGCCCGTTCGGCCTCGGCGCGCTGCTCGGCGGCGTACCGCTCCGCCTCGGCACGCTGCTCGGCCGTCTCGCGGTCGGCGCTCTCGCGCTGCTCGGCGGCGTACCGGTCGGCGGCCGCGCGGACCTCGGTGCTCTCCCGGGCGGTGCGCTCGGTCAGCTCGGCGGCGCCCTGCTCGGCCTGCTCACGGGCGGCCCGGGCGGCGGCCAGCTGCTCGGCGGTCTCCTCGCGCTCGTGCTGCAGCCCGGCGGCGGCCTCCTCGCGCTCGCGCCGGCTCTCCTCGCGCAGCGCGTTCGCGGTGGACTCGGCCTCGGCCCTGGTGCGGGCGGCCTCGGTGTCGGCCTCGGTGCGCACCCGCTCGGCGTCGGCGACCGCGGCGTCCCGGACGGCGTTCGCCTCGGCCTGGGCCTCGGCGGCCAGCGCCTCCGCGGCGGCGGTCGCCTCGGCACGTACCCGCTGGTCGAACTCGGTTGCGTTGCGCCGGAGTTCGGCGGTCTCGCGCTCGGTGGCAGCGCGGTTCTCGGCGGCCGCGGCCTTGGCGGCGGCCACCGCGTCCTGGCCCTGCTGCTCGGCGGCCGAGGTGATCTTCTCGGCCTCGGTACGGGCCCGGGCCAGGGTCTGCTCGGCCCGGCCCTGGGTCTCGGCGGCCTGCTCCTGGGCCTGCGCGCGCAGCCGCTCGACCTCCCCGGCGGCACCGGCGCGCAGCTCGTCCGCGTCGGCCTTGGCCTTGGTGAGCAGCTCCTCGGCGTTCTTCGCCGACTCCTCGATCTGCAGCACGGCCTGGCGGCGGGCCTCGCTGCGGACCCGGTCGGCCTCGGCGGCGGCCTGGGCGCGCAGCTCCTCGGCCTCGGCGCGCAGCCGGGCCGCCTCGTCCTGCATCTGCTCGATCCGCTCGCGGATCGCGGCGGCGTCGTCCAGGGCGGCGTTCTGCGCCTGCTCGACGGCGGCCTGGGCCTGCTCGCGCAGCCGCTGGGCCTCGGCCTGCGCCTCGGCGCGGATCCGCTCGGCCTCGGCGGCGGCCTCGCCGCGGGCGGTCTCGGCGTCCTGGTTGGCCCGGCCGAGCACCTCCTCGGCGGTCTTGGCGGCCTTGGCGAGGTGGACGGTGGCGTCCTTGGCGCCGGCCGCGCGGCCCGCCTCCTCGGCCTCGCCGCGCAGCCGCTGGGCGTCGGCCTCGGCCTGGGCCCGCAGCTCCGCCAGGTCCCGGTCGGCCTGGGCGCGCAGCTCGGCGATCGCCGCCTCGGCCTCGGCCTTCAACTGGGCGGCGACCGACTCGGCGGTGGCCCGCAGCCGCTCGCTCTCCTCGGCGGCGGCGGCCCTGGCGGCGTCCGCCTCGGCCTGCCGGGTGGCGGCCTCGCTGCGGATCGCCTCGGCCTCGGCCCGGATGGCCTCGGACTCCTTGGTGGCGTTGGCGACCAGCCGGGCGATCTCGGCCCGGGCGGTCTGCGAGCGCTGCTCGGTGGCGGCCTCGCCGTCGGCGACCTTGCGCTCGGCGGCGGCCTCGGCGTCGGCCTGGAGCTGCTCGGCGGCCTGCTCGGCCTGGATCCGCAGCTCGGTGGCCTCCCGGCGGGCGCGCTCGGCCTCGGCGAGCGCCGCGTCGCGCAGCCGCTCTATCTCGGCCTTCGCGGCGCCCAGCTGCTGCTCGGCGCGGGCCTGCTCGGCGGCGGCCTGCTCCTTGAGCCGGCCGATCTCGGCCTGGGCGGCGGCCAGCTGCTGCTCGGCGGCGGCATGCGCGGCGGCCAGCTCCTGCTGGGCCTGGCCCCGGGCCGCGTCCACGTCGGCGGCAGCCTGGGCACCGGCCTGCTGGGCGTGCTCGGAGGCGGCGCGCAGCAGTCGCTCGGCGTCGTTCTGGGCCTTCTGGAGGGCGGCTTCGGCGGCGGCCTGGGCCTCGCCGCGGGCGGCGTCCACGTCGGCGGCGGTCTGGGCGCGGGCGTGGTCGGAGAGGGCGGCGGCCTCGGCGCGGGCCGCGGCGACCATCCGCTCGGCCTCGGCGCGGGCCTCCTGCAGCAGGCGCTGGGCCTCCTGCTCGGAGCCGGACCGGGTCTGCTCGGCCCAGCCGTTGACGTGCTGCTCGGCGGAGCGGCGCAGCTCGGTGAGCTCGTCCTCCAGCTGGCGGCGGCGCGCGGTGAGCTCGGCCTCCAGCCGGGCGGTGCGCTCGGCGGCCTCGGCCATGATCCGCTGGGTGGCGGCCTGGGAGTCGCGCAGCTGGCGCTCGGCGTCGGCGCGCATCTGCTGGGCCTGCATCTCGGCGGTCCGGAGCATCTGCTCGGCCTGGCCGGAGACGGCGTCGAAGGCGCGCGGCTGGGCGAGCATGCGCCGGGATTCGTGCAGCTTGGCCCGGAGCACCTCCACCTGGTAGGCGAGGTCCTCGGCATGCTCGACGGCCTTGTCCCGCTCCTTCCGAGTCCGACCCATCTCGGCCTCGAACTGGGAGAGGTGATCATCAACCTCGTAGCGGTCGTTGCCCCGCACTCCGCGGTCCCATCCATCTCCTGGTCGCGTCCTCGACCCGGCCGGTCCCGGCCACCCGTGTCCGGGGCCCTGGTCCGACTGGTCCTTGCATCCGCGGTCACCGGACGACCCGCTGCCAAGCCGGAGCCGTCCGCCGCGGTCGTCGGAGTCCTGGTCGCGGGAGCGCGGATGTGCCGCGTTCCCCCGTCCGGGTGGACTCCTGGGCGAACTCTTGCCTGTGGAGAATGGTGACAGATCCGTCTTGCGACTGTTCAGCCGTGCCCGCGTACTGGACTCCCCTGCGACGGGCCGACCACCGGAGGGCGGACAGGCCTGTCATCGGCCGTGCCCGCCGCCTCCGTCCCCCGGAGTCGTCGCGCACCTGGGCATTGTAGTGGGCGCGCACCACGGGGGAATGGCCGCGTAGGGGTTTTCCGGCCGCCGGACCAGGTTACTGACGGGTCGCTAGGGCCCGATTCCGTTGTGCCGCCCGGGAGCGGGCGGCACCGCGGGTGGTTCCGAGGTCGTTTCAGTGCCCTTCGTGCTCGCCAGGCTGGGCCGAGGTGACCAGCTCGGTGAGCACGCCGCCGCAGTCCTTGGGGTGGAGGAAGGTGATCCGCGAGCCCATCGAGCCGATCCGCGGCTGGTCGTACAGCACCCGGACGCCCTTGTCACGGATCGCCTCGGAGTCGCCGTCCACGTCGGCGGTGCCGAAGGCGATGTGGTGCACGCCCTCGCCGTTCTTCTCCAGCCACTTGGCGACCGTGGAGTCCGGGCGGGTGGGCTCCAGCAGCTGGAGGTACGAGGCGCCGCCGTCGTCCGTGCCGTTGATCCGGAGCATGGCCTCGCGGACCCCCTGCTCCTCGTTGACCTCGGTGTGGAACACCTCGAAGCCGTAGGTCGCGCGGTAGAACTCGACCGTCTTGTCGAGGTCTCGGCAGGCGATGCCGATGTGGTCGATGCGGGTCAGCACGGCGCCTCCAGGGGCGGTGGACGGACAGGTGGCACCCAGTGCAGCGTACGGCGCCGAGGCGGCGCCAGTGCCGGACGTGCGAGCCTGCTCACACGCCGGGAATCACCCGGACGTTCACCCGGATCGTATTGACACGGTGTTGACTGGACTGTGCCAGTGCGCTCGATCACACCGTCGCTCCGGTGACGGGCGGAACACAGGTCAGTACCCTGAGCGCATCCTCACCACCTGGCCACGACGTGCGAAGGGGCCCGTCCCATGACCAACACCACCTCTGTGATCGTTGCCGGTGCACGGACCCCGATGGGCCGCCTGCTC
Organism: Kitasatospora sp. NPDC028055; assembly: GCF_040637885.1. Lineage (NCBI taxonomy): Bacteria > Bacillati > Actinomycetota > Actinomycetes > Kitasatosporales > Streptomycetaceae > Kitasatospora > Kitasatospora sp. NPDC028055. The sequence continues at coordinate 177,150 of NZ_JBEZXE010000012.1, forward strand.
GGTTCCCTCAAGGGCTTCTCCGGTGCCGACCTCGGCGGCTTCGCGATCAAGGGCGCGCTGGAGCGGGCCGGCATCACGGGTGAGCAGGTCCAGTACGTGATCATGGGCCAGGTGCTGCAGGCCGGCGCCGGCCAGATCCCGGCCCGCCAGGCGGCCGTCAAGGCCGGCATCCCGATGAACGTCCCGGCGCTGACCATCAACAAGGTCTGCCTCTCCGGCCTGGACGCCATCGCGCTGGCCGACCAGCTGATCCGGGCCGGTGAGTTCGACATCGTGGTGGCCGGCGGCCAGGAGTCCATGACCAACGCCCCGCACCTGCTGCCGAAGTCCCGCGAGGGCTACAAGTACGGCGCGGTCGAGGTGCTCGACGCGATGGCGTACGACGGTCTGACCGACGCCTACGAGAACATCCCGATGGGCGAGTCCACCGAGAAGCACAACACCCGCCTGGGCATCGCCCGCGAGGTGCAGGACGAGATCGCCGCCGCCTCCCACCAGCGGGCCGCCAAGGCGCAGGCCGACGGTGTCTTCGAGGCCGAGATCGTCCCGGTCGCCATCCCGCAGCGCCGCGGCGAGCCGGTGCTGTTCAGCCAGGACGAGGGCATCCGCGCCGACACCACCGTGGAGGGCCTGGCCAAGCTGCGCCCCGCCTTCACCAAGGACGGCACGATCACCGCCGGCACCTCCTCGCAGATCTCCGACGGCGCCGCCGCCGTGGTCGTGATGAGCAAGGCCAAGGCCGAGGAGCTGGGCCTGACCTGGATCGCCGAGATCGGCGCCCACGGCAACGTGGCCGGCCCGGACAACTCGCTCCAGTCGCAGCCGTCCAACGCGATCAGGCACGCGCTGGGCAAGGAGGGCCTGGAGGTCTCCGACCTCGACCTGATCGAGATCAACGAGGCCTTCGCGGCCGTCGCCCACCAGTCGATGAAGGACCTCGGCGTCTCCGCCGACATCGTCAACGTCAACGGCGGCGCGATCGCGCTCGGCCACCCGATCGGGATGTCCGGCGCCCGCGTGGTGCTGACCCTCGCGCTGGAGCTGCAGCGCCGCGGCGGCGGGGTCGGCGCGGCCGCGCTGTGCGGCGGCGGCGGCCAGGGCGACGCGCTGATCGTGCGCGTGCCGAAGGCCTGACCCGCGCTGCGGCCGGACAGGCCGTAGACGTGACCCCGGGGCTGCGGACCGCCACAAGTGGCCCGCGGCCCCTTCGGCATCTGCCGTCGTTCGCAGCCGTACGCCGCCGCCACCCGCCGGCATCCGCGCAAGGAGCTCCTGATGATCGATGTCGCCACGCTGGTCGAGCAGGCCCGGGAGGGCCGGCCGCGGGCGGTCGCCCGGCTGATCACGCTGGTCGAGAACGCCGCCCCGCAGCTGCGCGAGGCGATGGCCGCGCTCGCGCCGTACACCGGGCAGGCGTACACGGTGGGCCTGACCGGCTCGCCCGGGGTGGGCAAGTCCACCTCCACCTCGGCGCTGGTCTCCGCCTACCGGCGGCTCGGCAAGCGGGTCGGGGTGCTCGCCGTCGACCCGTCCTCGCCGTTCTCCGGCGGGGCGCTGCTGGGCGACCGGGTCCGGATGCAGGACCACGCGACCGACCCCGAGGTGTTCATCCGCTCGATGGCCACCCGCGGGCACCTGGGCGGGCTGTCCTGGGCGGCGCCGCAGGCGCTGCGGGTGCTGGACGCGGCCGGCTGCGAGGTGATCCTGGTGGAGACCGTCGGCGTGGGCCAGTCCGAGGTCGAGGTCGCCGCCCAGGCGGACACCGCCGTGGTGCTGCTGGCCCCCGGGATGGGCGACGGCATCCAGGCCGCCAAGGCGGGCATCCTGGAGATCGGCGACGTCTTCGTGGTCAACAAGGCCGACCGGGACGGCGCCGACGCCACCGCCCGGGAGCTCAACCACATGCTGGGCCTGGGCGAGGCCCGCGAGGCGGGGGACTGGCGCCCGCCGATCGTCAAGACCGTCGCGGCCCGCGGCGAGGGCGTGGACGAGGTGGTCGAGGCCCTGGAGAAGCACCGCGCCTGGCTGGAGGAGACCGGCGAGCTGGCGGCGCGCCGCCGCCGTCGGGCCGCCCAGGAGATCGAGGCGATCGCGCTGGCCGAGCTGCGGGCCCGGATCGGCGACCTCTCCGGCGACCGCCACCTGGCCGGCCTGGCCGAACGGGTGGTCAACGGCGAGCTGGACCCGTACGGCGCGGCCGACGAACTGGTCGCGGGCCTGACCACGGGCTGAGCGGCTTCGCCCGGTGCGCGGGAAGTCGGTCCGGCGACTCTGCTGGCGAAGTCGGTTGGGGTGGTTGTGGGACAGTAAGTGCCTGTTGATTTGGGTGGGTTGGCTGACTGTGGGGGTGGGTCGTGCTG